>JAGVJV010000001.1 GCA_020050965.1 Parachlamydiales bacterium | reverse complement strand
CGTAAAGATAATTTGTCAGTTTTGAGAGCTCCAAAGCGGCGGATCCTAATTCGCAAGGAACAGAAATTGCGACAGCTTTTGTAATCGATTTGCTTAGAGCTTGCCCCAGTTCTCCGAGGTATTTTAAGACGATATTTCCACCATAACTAAAACCTACTAAAACCAGTTCGTCATAGGATTTTTTTTGGCTGACGTGCTGGATTACACGATGAAGATCGTCCGAATTTCCTCCATGATAAAATCGGCGCAGGATATTGGGTTCTTGAGCTCCTCGAAAATTCCAAATTACTGAATCATATCCTTCCAAAGAGAGTTTTTTTACCATTCCCAAAATGTAACTGCTCTGAGATGACGCGATTGCCCCATAGGTTAAAATGGCGAGCTTATTATGGCCCGATAATGACCACTCGAGATCGATAAAATCATTATCCTCTGTAAATAGACGTTCCCGACTATAATTAATTCCTTGCACAATTCTTAAACGAGCAGGCAAGATAGTCTCTAGATGCCTACTTAACAACCACCTAGGAGCTTGATAAGGTGAAGATACAATTGGCATAATGTTAATCTAGCTTCTTGGAACTTTTATGTTAACGAATATCTTTCAAAGACTTTCATTTTATCTCTTCAATCCTTGGCTCACTTTTGTGATGAATTTTATGTTTTTTGGTGTCCTAAGATACAAAATCCGAAATGCTAAGGAATTGCGGCGCCAATTCATAGGCATCAACCAAGAGGTAAAAAATCAACCGGTTCTAATCTGCATGAACCATCTGACTCGCATCGACCCTTTGATTTTAGATAAAATTTTAACCTCGCCCTTGGAATCCTTTTTTCATTATTCCTCAACCCCCTGGTATGTCGTAGAAAAAAAAATGGTCCCTCTTGTAGGAAGGATCGGGAACTTTATTCTTAGATGGCCTAAATCCATTCTGATTACTAAGGCTGGTTGTAGAGAAGAGTTAACAAAACATATGAGGCAAATTAAGCTGCTTCTCGCTAGAGGAGAGCGGGTCATCATCTTTCCTGAGGGAAGACGTAGTTTGACAGGGTATGTTGAAAATGAGAACATTCATTATGGCGTCGGTGAGATAGTACAAGATGTGCCTGGATGCCAAGTATTGTGTATCTATATGCGAGCTAATGATCAAAAGTTTAGTTGTGATATGCCAGCGCCTAAATCGACCTTCGACGTCTCTTTTAAACTGCTAAACCCTTCGACTAAAAATACTGGCTTAAGAGGGATGCGCGAAATATCCCACCAAATCATCAATCAACTCGTTCTCATGGAAAGGGAATACTTTGCTCGGAAATGATATTGTTGACTTGCAGAATCTAAATGTTCATCCAAGATTCTTAGAAAAAGTCTGCACTGCTCATGAACAAAGGGTTGTAGCTTTTTCCTCAAATCCCTTTTTAGCAATGTGGACACATTGGGCTGCTAAGGAAGCGACCTATAAAGCTGTCAAAAAAATGGATTCGAATGCCCTATTTAGTCCCAAAAAATTTGTCTGTGAAGAAAATCTGACTCATTGTCATTACAATGATTTTTCTGCAAAACTCGATGTGATGACTACAAAAGACTATGTTCATGTAATCGCAAGTTTTTGTGACAATTTTACAATTGTTATTGGATCTAATCATGTTCCAGAATCATTGACGGTAAGGCGTCTAGCAGTTGATTTGCTCGATGAAATGGGTTATTCCAATTGCACGATCGTCAATACTCCTCCGCAAGTATGGAGAAAAAACAGGCTGCTTCACGACGTCGACCTCAGCCTTTCCCACGATGGACGCTTTGCTGCGGCTGTTATTTCAATAAAATGTGGTTTGAGCTGAAGGGTACCCAAAGGAGACTTCACAAATGATATTGCCGTTTTTTGAAGTGCTGTGTATGCTGGCAAAATATGAACTACAATAGCAATTACTGGGCAATTATTCTCGGCGGCTCAAGCGGATTTGGGCTGGCTACTGCAAAAAAATTGGGTCGATCTGGAATGAACATCTGCATTGTTCACCGGGACCGGAAAGGTTCTATGGAACGGATTGAGAAAGACTTTGAAGAAATCAGAAATTCGGCTCCAAACATGATTTCCTTGAATCTCGATGCCCTTTCACAGGAAGGGCGAAAGCAAGTGCTTGATCGTCTACAGGAAGTGATGGGCTCCCAGGGCAAGGTGAGGCTCCTTTTTCATTCGATTGCTTTTGGGAATTTAAAGCCGATTGCTCCCGATCAGGACAATAGTCAGCAGCCATTGATTGAAGAAGAAGACATGGCGCGAACAATTTACAGTATGGGAACCAGTCTTTTAACGTGGACCCAAGAACTTTTTCAACGGCAAATGTTTGCGCAAGACTCCCGAGTACTTGCTATGACGAGCGAAGGCAATAGCGTTGCATGGAAAGGATATGCGGCTATTTCAGCTGCCAAGGGCGTATTAGAATCGGTGATCCGGTCTATTGCTGTGGAGTTTGCTGCTCACGGGATTCGGGCGAATGCAATTCAAGCAGGCGTGACTGATACACCGGCTCTGCGCCTCATACCTTCGGCTGAAAAAATGAAAACAACCGCCCTTTTGCGAAATCCTTTGGGACGCCTCACGCACCCAGACGATGTGGCTAATTTTGTTTCCCTCCTTTGCACTGATGAAGCTGCTTGGGTTAATGGAACAGTGCTTCGAGTCGATGGTGGAGAGCATATAGCTGCATGTATATCTTAGGAGTTGGGCATTTTCATCCTGAAACAGTGCTGGACAATTTTTTTCTCGAATCTTTGGATATCGGAACAACGAATGAGTGGATTTTAGATCGAGTTGGTATAGCTACTCGGCGCACAGTTTTACCTTTAGATTACATACGCTCCACTCGAAACAAGGATCCACGCGCTGCAAAAGAATCTGCAAAATATACTGCAGCTCAATTGGGTGTGCGCGCGGCTCAAATGGCTATTGAAAGGGCAGGGATAAAGCCGGATGACATTGCTCTTTGTGTAGCGGCTGCTAGCGTTCCTGAAATGTGCATCCCCGCTCATGCCTGTTTAATTGCAAATGGACTCGGGATAGAAGCTCCTGCGTTTGATCTCAATGCTGCCTGCAGCTCTTTGATGGCCCAGATCCATTTTCTGAAAAATGTGGACGTTTCGGGGCCTATTTTGCTCGTTCAAACTGAAACATATACAATGGCTACTGATTATAACGATCGTCAAACTGCTGTTCTTTGGGGCGATGGTGCTGCAGCTATGATTCTCTCAAAAGAAGGAAAAGCGCGGATTGTTGAAACGACATTCGGAAGCAACCCTTCTGAAGCGGATAAAGTATTCATTCCCTATGCGGCACATTTTTCACAACAGGGAAATCGCGTTCAACGTTTTGCAATTTTACAAACCGAGGCTACATTTAATGCTTTGAAAAAAAAATCCGACTCTCCTATTTTTGTGGGACATCAGGCGAATTTATCCATGCTCAATACCGCGTCCAAAAGGATGAAGATTGAGGATCATAAGCACTATTATAATGTGGATAGATATGGGAATTGCGGCGCTGCAGGTGCCCCCTCCGTTCTTTCCGAGCGTTGGGATTTTTTTAGATCTGGGGAGCAGCTCGTCATAGTGACGGTAGGCTCTGGACTGAGTTGGGGAGGGACGGTCGTCGAATTTATATGAATAGAACTGAATTTTTTAAAAAAAACTCGTTCACAAAAGAAGAAATTCTTGGATTAGCCTATGGAACGTCGGTTCCTGGGGAGCAAGAAGGTAGGCCTTGGCTTCCAACTCCACCTATGTTAATGATCGATCGGATCACTCATTTTTCTATCCCTGAGAAGTTGATTATTGCAGAGAAAGATGTCAAAATCGATGATT
>JAGVJV010000021.1 GCA_020050965.1 Parachlamydiales bacterium | reverse complement strand
TTACCCAAAGGGGACTGGTGCCTGAGGCAGGTTCAACTTGGCTTCTCCCTAGAATTGTAGGTTTAACCAAGGCGGCGGATTGGTTAATTTCAGGCCGCCTAATCGAAGCAACAGAAGCGAAAGAAGCAAAACTGGTTAATAATAAATACCCAGTAAAAGATCTATTACCTGCCGCTTACGAACTCGCGCACAATCTCATATCAAACACATCCGCAGTGTCCGTGGCCTGCACAAAGCAAATGATTTTACACATGGCAGGTAGCGCTGAACTTGGCGACGCGACTGCCGTTGAAAGCCAATTCTTTTTTGAAATGCTGGAAGGCCCGGATGTTGTCGAAGGGATCCAAGCCTTTTTAGAAAAACGTCCTAGCAAATTCCCAGGTAAAGTGTCTAAGGATCTGCCGCGAAGTTTTCTCAAAAACCTTCGTCATGAGTGATTTTGAGTATAACTCCAATAAATAAAATTTTTAATAGCCCCGGTTACTTCAATTTCCGTTAATGGCATAATAGCTCCTATAACTAGGAGATTGATATGTCAATTAACAACAGTCGAAACGCCCCCATGCTTGAACGAGCCGGTAGAATTCGCTTTAAAAACCTTACACCTGTATACCAAAACAACTTGAAGAATCGGGAATTTGGCAAGGAGGCAGCTAAAATTTTGGAGTGTGGAGCGAGCGACATTGTTCTAGAACAAGGCGCGAGCGAAGACCCAAAATTTCAGCCTCAGCCTACGAAGCCAAAAACCGATTCTTCAAGTTGTTTCGGTATAACTGGCAATCCACAGTTTGAGTTATTTGAGGCTGAGCTTTTTGTCGCGGGACAGGGTCCAGAGCTGCACCTTCACCGAAACGCAGAAGAGACTTTTTACATGCTCGAAGGTGAGATGGAGTTTCAGCTGATGGATGATGTCTTTATTGCGAAGGCAGGAGAGGTGGTGCATGTCCCGAAGAATGTGCCTCATCGTTGGAAGTCGCATAGCAACTATGTGCGGTGGTTATTTATGTTTACGCCAGGTGCCAACATGTGGGGATACCTGACAGAAATGCTTGGGGTGCAGGAGGATGATCCAACGCGCCGTTCCAAGATCCTCGACGAGATCTTCGTTAAGTACGATCAGATTCGTGTCTCGACAGCGCGTCAGGACACGTGGAATAGCTAAACATTTTTACAAGAAAGAGAAAAAGGCATTTCAATCACTTTTAGAAAAGTTAATGTTAGATAGTTCTGAGCTTTTGAAGCCATGCAGCAATTGCAGCTCCTGTTTCATCCGGGGAGTCTTCCTGCACAAAGTGGCTGCCTCTAATAACTAAATGTGTCTGGTTGGGCCAAGATTTGGCAAAATCTCGGTGTGATTGGAACATGGCACCTGGGATCGCCTCAATGAACAACTTCGGAATATCTGAAGAAGCGAGCCACTTTCCGTAATTGTGGATGATATCATGGACATCCTTTGGCTTGCCAGCTACGGGGATTTCTCGAGGCCAGGTCAAGGTGGGACGCCGCGACTCCCCTGGCTGTAGGTAAGGCCGGCGATAAACAGCCATTTCAGCATCGGTCAACTTTCGCAAAACACCCGCTGGCAAAAAGTTTTCCAAAACAAAATTCTGCTCGAGGACCATTTCCTCGCCTTTATCCGAGCGGATCGTCTGAAACAATTCGACTGCTCCTTCAGGCCACTCATCCCAGGAATCAATCGGTTTTACAAATGACTCCATGTAGGCAATTGCGGCAACTGCGTGTTGATGACGATATGCCCAGTCGAAGCCGAGGGCCGAACCCCAGTCATGCAATACCAAAGTGACACGACTCTGGATGTTAAGGGCTTCAAGGAAAGCATCGAGGTATTTGCGATGCTCAACCAAGCGATACGAGTATGGTCCGCTAGCGGGTAATTTATCCGAATCCCCCATTCCAATAAGATCTGGGGCAATGCAACGGCCCAAACCAACAAGATGCGGAATGACATTGCGCCATTCATACGAGGAGGATGGATTGCCGTGAAGAAGGACGATCGGATCCCCTTTTCCTTCATCGACATAGGCCATTTGGAGCCCGTGGATCTTGATTTTGTGTTTAGAATACCGCTCTTTTGCTGAATTCATAAATATAGTAGGTTTTTTTAGTTCATTTACCCAGTACTTCTTTCTCTAATGCAGCCAGCTCATCGTCGGTCAAAGAGGTCTCAATCAATTCGATGGGAACCCCCTGTTCTTCGATCATGGCGACTCGATATCCTGGAAGAGGTTCGTAAGGGCCAAAGAGGACTTTGCATCCTTTGAGTTCTTCATCCAAATTTTCTACTTGCAGGCCAACGTGGGGCACTTGGGTCACTAGTTCAGGAAGGCCATGCCCCACGGGAAAGCGGTGCCACTGGATATGCCATTTATTCGCGTCATAAGGGGTAGAATAAAATTTATAGCCCCCAGCTTCCACGTAGCTCTCATCTGGCCGCTTTTCATTAGTTGGAATTCCATAGTGGTGATACTTGCGCATAGCTTAAAACTATACTGTTTTTCCCCATTCCTTGCTATAGTAGGTAAAAAATTCATTGATGGGGATTGTCTATGATTCTAACCGAAAGTCCAGTGGTGATGGCTTCCGAAACCTTTAGGAAAAATGCCAACCTTCAATCGAACGCTCTATTTGAGGAGGCGGCGCGCGATCGGGAGGCATTTTGGGAAGCCCAAGCTAAGTGCCTCGATTGGTTTACACCTTGGGAATCGGTCCTGGAGTGGAATCCCCCCTTTGCAAAATGGTTTGCCCACGGCAAGCTCAATGCCTGCTACAACTGTCTCGATCGGCACATGAATACAGCTGTGGCTCAAAAGACAGCGCTCATTTGGGAGGGTGAAAGAGGCGAAGAGCGGAGTCTATCTTACGAAGAGCTCTTCCTAGAAGTGTGCAAATTTAGCAATGTCCTGAAGAGTTTCGGCATTCAAAAGGGCGATAAAGTGGCGATTTATCTTCCAATGATTCCTGAAGCAGTCGTTGCGATGCTCAGCTGCGCCCGCATTGGAGCGGTCCATACGGTGGTTTTTGGCGGATTTTCTGCCGATTCGCTTAAAGATCGAATCATCGATGCAGATGCCAAGCTGCTCATCACTGCTGATGGAGGATTTCGAAAAGGCAAGGTCATTCCCTTAAAGGAGACTGCCGATAATGCTTTGGAAGGCTGTCCCTCGATCCAAAATGTCGTTGTCGTCCGGCGCACTCACCTACCAGTCCCTATGCACTCTCGCGATCATTGGTATGATCAATTAATGAATACGGCTTCTGAAAAATGTGCTCCTGAAGTGATGGATGCAGAGGACGAGCTCTATATTCTGTATACATCGGGGACAACGGGTAAGCCCAAGGGAATTGTCCATACGACGGGCGGCTATATGGTTGGAGTGACGATGACCACCCGCTGGGTTTTCGACATCAAGCCAAGCGATATTTACTGGTGCACCGCCGATGTGGGTTGGGTGACTGGACATAGTTATGTGGTCTATGGCCCACTCTCGAATGGGATGACTCAGCTTCTCTACGAGGGAGCTCCCGATTTCCCTGAGCGCAATCGTTTCTGGAAGCTAATCGAAAAATATGGTGTGACCATATTGTATACGGCTCCGACGGCGATCCGGACGTTTATGAAATGGGGCGAAGAGTGGCCAAACAGCTGCGATCTCTCCTCACTGCGGTTGCTCGGATCTGTTGGCGAGCCGATCAATCCGGAAGCCTGGATGTGGTATTACCAGCATATTGGCCGGGAAAACTGTCCAGTCATTGACACTTGGTGGCAGACGGAAACGGGAAGCATTATGATCGCTCCCCTACCGGGTTTAACTCCTTTGAAACCAGGCAGCGCAACTTATCCCTTGCCTGGAATCGAAATGTCTATTGTCGATGGAGGATATTTAGTAATTAACTCTCCATGGCCATCGATGCTGCGCGGGATCCATGGCGATCCGCAGCGTTTTCGCGACACTTATTGGAAAAAATTTGGCGAAGGGATCTACTTTACTGGGGATGGGGCGAAACGGGATGCAGATGGCTATTTTTGGCTCGCGGGGCGAGTCGACGATGTGATCAATGTCTCAGGACATCGGTTAGGCACTATGGAAATAGAGAGTGCTCTGGTCGATTATCAAGCAGTTGCTGAAGCTGCCGTGATCGCGATCTCCCACCCCATTACAGGGCAGGCCATTGTCGCTTTTGTGACGCTGAAGGAAAAAATCCAGCCTGGTCCCGAGCTTGAGCAGCAATTGAAAGCGCATGTGGTCAAAAAAATTGGGGCAATTGCTCGGCCAGAGAGGATCATTTTTATTTGCGATCTGCCTAAGACCCGAAGCGGCAAAATCATGAGAAGGTTGCTTAGAGATATCGCTGAGGGGCGTGTGGTGGGCGATACGACGACTTTATCCGATCCTTCGGTCATTGCCGATGTGAAACATAGATTCGGGGAAGACGATCGTTAAAAGAGCAGAGGATTTCATAGGGGATCGTATCGCAAAGTGTGGCGATCTCCTCTAAAGTAATCTCTTCCTCCCCTTGACGGCCAATGAGGACCGCTTCATCGCCGACATAGGCTTCTGCATCGCCAATATCGACCATGCATTGATCCATGCAGATGGCTCCGACAATGGGAAACCGCTTGCCTCGGATCAGAACGTGGGCCCGATTTGAAAGACAGCGCCGATAACCATCCCCATAACCGATGGGAAGGGTGACAATGCGGGTCCTTTTGGGCGTCACATGGGTATGGCCATAACTTACTCCCTGCTCTGCTTCGACCACTTTAAAATAGGAAATTTTGGTTTTCAACGTAAAGCAATGGGCAAAAGACGCCATAGAGGGGCGGACCATATCGAAATGGGACGACGGGTAATGAAGGAGGCCTCCACTGTTGGCCAGATGGGCGATAAAGGAATGTCCTAGAGAGGCAATAAGGTTGCTGAAGGTTTCAATTTGATGAAGTGTGAATGGATCGTTTGGCTCATCGGCCTTTGCTAAATGGGAATAGACCCCTCGGATTTCAAAACAGCCCGCCTCCTTCATGAAACGGAAAAGAGCAGCCGCGCTGGTTGGCCGAACGCCTGTCCTCTGCATGCCTGTATCAATCTCTAAATGAACGCGGCACTTTTGACTAAAGTTTCGACATACCTCTGCCACGAGCTGCGCTTTATAGAGGGAGCTAATCGAAATCTCTAGGTCATATTGGAGCAGCTGATCAATCTGGTCTTCGTGGATCGCTCCCAGAACTAAGATCGGAAGAGCGACATTAGCCTTTCGCAGTGCAATCCCCTCTTGCAGATGAGCGACGGCTAAATAATCGATTCCCGCCTCTTCTGCAGCCTTGGCAATGGCACACAAGCCATGACCGTAGGCATTGGCTTTAATGGGGAGACAAAAGAGTTTGTCGCCGATGCATTCTCGGAGGTTGTCGATGTTCTTTTTAAACTGGGCGAGGTCCACCTCAACCCAAGAGGGATGGTTCATAATTTTTTAAGCGCCCAGGGGCGAATCTCTTCAAGGAAAGGATCATTCGGGGCTTGTCCAGATTTTACCAGATCGCTTAATGATTTCAATCCAAGAGATCCTATGGTGTAGAGGACAGCTGAATGGATTGCTGGAATATAGCACTTAGGGGCCATTTTTAGCACATCTTGCAAAGATCG
>JAGVJV010000022.1 GCA_020050965.1 Parachlamydiales bacterium | reverse complement strand
CGAGACAGGTAAGGATAAAGTCAAAAAGATCTGCGAGGTCCTCCGCAAGGAGACGATCGAACCGGCCATCGCTGAGGCTAAACATATTCTCCAGACAGCTCAGGAAAACGCCGAGCAAATCATCGAAGAGGCTAAGCGTAAGGCAGCTAGGATGGTCACTGAGGCTGAAAAGGATATCGATAAAAAGTATTCAGTATTTAAAACTGCGCTCAATCAGGGTGCCCGCCAGTCAGTCGAGTGGCTTCGGCAAGAGATTGAGGAGCGTTTGTTGCATCACAACTTAGGAGAGATGGTCGCTAAAGCCAGCAGCAACCCTAAGGTCATTAGCGACATGATTAAAGCGATTGTTAAGGCGGTCGAAGAGGAGGGGCTTGAGACAGATCTCTCTGCTGTGATCCCTTCTGCTGTCAATCCGCAGGAAGTGAATACTCTGCTTGGCAAAGACCTCTTGGAAAAATTGAAAGAAAAGAGCGTTTTATTGGGGCCCAAGAAAGGGGGAGTCGAAGTGAAGTTGCATAAAGAACATATCACGATCGACCTCTCCGATGCCGCTCTACTGGAATTGATGACCCAGTATGTGCGTAAAGATTTTCATCAATACTTTTTTAGCTAATAGATGAAGAACTACTATTTCGTTGCCCCTTCTCTGCCTCCGCTTGTGCTCGGACAAGCGCCTGAAATCACTTTTGAAGAGGTGATGCACCGTCTTCAGCTCAATTTGAGCAAGAAAGACTTAAGGCAAGTGGAGGTGCTCCGATTGGCGATAGATCTCTATAATATCCGAGCCCACTATGCGAATCAGCCCCTCGATCCTCGAGGGAACTTAAATGAAAAAGAGCTCGACGATGCCCTGCTGGCCCAGGCCGATTTGCCCCAGTATGTCTTTGAGTTTTTGGATCAGTTTGAAGAAGTCTCTGAAAAGGTGCGTCACTTTTTTGGTCTGCTCTCACGCTACTACACTGAGGAGATCGCTCGCCAGAAGGGGTTTTTAAGAGAGCTGCTCAAGTTTCAGCGAGAAGTGCGTCTGGTGCTGGCTGCTTTTCGAGCAAAGAGATTGAAACGGGACGTGCTCAAGGAATTCCAATTTGAAGACTTCACCGATCCCATCGTGGCCCATATTTTGGCACAGCGGGACATGGAGACTTATGATCCGCCGATTGAATACCAAGATTTGAAGACTAAGCTGATTGCTGCCGGTGAAGATCCATTGGAGCAGCACAAGGCTGTGATCGAATACGAATTAGATAAAATAGAAGAGATGTCCGGCTACCCCCTCTTTTCTTTAGCCTGGATTTTGGGCTATGTGGCAAGACTTCTGCTCGTCGAGCGCTACAACCAGCTTGATAGTGCGCGGGGTAAGGACATCGTAGATAAGTATAAAACGGGATAATGCATGACAAAACTACTTGCAACAGGAAAAGTGGTCCGGGCGTTTGGCAATCTGCTCCATGTCGCTTTTGAGGGGAATATCCGTCAGGGTGAAGTGGCGATGATCCAATTGGAGGGCACCAGCTTAAAAGCCGAGGTGATCGAGATCGTAGGCCATGAAGCGAAAGTGCAGGTGTATGAGGATACACGCGGAGTCAAATTGGGGACCCATGTGGAATTTTCTACTTTGCTGCTTGAAGCGGAACTGGGACCAGGTTTGCTCACTTCGATTTTTGACGGGCTGCAAAATCCTCTCGAGAATGTGGCCAAAGCCACCGGTCTGTTTTTGACGCGAGGCACCTATCTGCCAGCTCTCGATTATATCCGTCATTGGGATTTCAACCCGATGGCGAAAGTGGGCGAAATGATGTCTCGAGGAGAATACCTCGGCTATACGATGGAAGGGCGCTTCCACCACTACATCATGGTTCCCTTCTCTCTTAAAGGAAAATACCGGGTTACCTGGGTGATTAAACCAGGCTCATACACTATCGATACAGTGGTAGCAAAAGCTGTCGACGAGCAGGGGAGAGAGCATGAATTTACGATGGTTCAGAAATGGCCTGTAAAAGCGGCCCTCTCAGCCGGGGTGAAAGTCCCTGTAAAGGAAATGATGGACACAGGCAGCCGGATCATCGACACGCAATTTCCGCTGATGAAAGGGGGCACATTCTGTGCTCCTGGACCCTTTGGCGCTGGAAAAACGGTCTTGCAACACCACCTTTCCAAGTATTCTTCGGTCGATATCGTGATCGTCGTGGCCTGTGGAGAGCGGGCTGGAGAAGTGGTTGAGGTGCTGCGCACTTTCCCTCATTTGACCGATTCACATACGCACGATCCGCTGATGAGCCGCACTGTCATCATCTGCAATACGTCTTCCATGCCGGTCTCTTCGCGCGAAGCGTCGATCTACATGGGGGCGACGATTGCCGAATACTATAGGCAGATGGGTCTCGACATTCTTCTGCTCGCCGATTCGACTTCACGCTGGGCGCAGGCGATGCGCGAAATGTCAGGTCGTCTGGAAGAGATCCCTGGTGAAGAGGCCTTCCCAGCCTATCTCTCGTCCCGTATTGCTGCATTCTATGAGAGATCGGGGATGCTCGAGCTCTACAATGGCAAGCATGGATCGCTCACGATCGGTGGGACAGTATCGCCCGCCGGAGGAAACTTCGAAGAACCTGTGACGCAATCGACTCTCGCTGTTGTCGGGGCATTTTTAGGCCTCTCGCGAGCTAGGTCCGATGCGCGCCGATATCCGGCGATCGATCCGCTTATCTCCTGGAGCAAGTATGTGCACAAAGTAGGAATAGAGCTAGACCATCGACTTAAGGGGTGGGAAAAACTCGTTCATCTAGGACACAAGATTCTTCATCTGGGAGACGACATCGGCAAACGGATGGAGGTAGTCGGCGAAGAGGGAACCTCTATTACCGATATGGTCGTCTATCTGAAGGGTGAGCTCTATGACTTTGCCTATCTGCAGCAGAACGCGTTCGACAAAGAGGATGCCTATTGTCCACTGGAACGTCAGATTGCCCTCTTTAAGATCATCGGCACGGTCTTTGAGACCGAATTTACGTTCGACGATCATGACAGCGCTAGAACCTATTTCTTGGAGCTGCAGAACGACATTAAAAATATGAACTTCATGCCCTTTGAAAGCGAACACTACCATCGGGCTTATGCAAAAATTGAACAAAAAATTGAAAAACAGGCGGCTCTAGTAAGATGAAAAAGACCTACGATCGCATTGTCGACATGAGAGGTAACCTCCTCTCTGTGATTGCTAAAGATGTGAGCCTAGGAGAAATGGCCCGCATCCAAAAACGGAATGGGGATGTCACCTATGGTTCCGTTCTAAGCATCGATGGAGAACTGGTCACTTTGCAGTGCTTTGAGAATACGCGCGGCATTTTCACCAACGACCAGGTCACCTTCTTGGGCAAGCAGATGCAGGTGGCCGCTTCGGAATCGATGTTAGGACGCCGCTTTAATGGCTCTGGCGACCCGATCGATAACGGTCCAGAGATCCGGGGAGACCAGATTGAAATCGGCTCACCCTCTTTCAATCCTGTTCGCCGCATCATCCCGCATGAGATGGTCCGAACCAATATTCCGATGATCGACGTCTTCAACTGCCTCGTCCGCTCCCAGAAAATCCCAATCTTTTCGATCGCCGGAGAGCCCTATAATGCCCTCCTGATGCGCATAGCCAACCAGACCGATGCGGATATTGTCGTCATCGGCGGCATGGGCCTCCGTTTCGACGACTACCAAGCCTTTATCGATAATGCAGACAGCGCCGGTTCCCTAGAAAAGACGGTGATGTTCATTCACAAGGCTACCGATCCTGCCGTCGAGTGCTTGCTGGTCCCCGATATGGCACTCGCCGTAGCTGAGAAATTTGCGACACAAGGGAAAAACGTGCTGGTCCTACTGACCGACATGACCGCCTTTGCCGATGCGATCAAAGAAATCATGATCACCATGGATCAGATCCCGTCTAACCGGGGCTATCCAGGATCGCTCTATTCCGACTTGGCGGCGCGCTACGAGAAAGCGGTCGACATTGACGGAAGCGGTTCGATCACGATCCTTTCTGTCACCACGATGCCTGGCGGCGACGTCACCCACCCGATCCCCGACAATACCGGTTACATCACGGAAGGGCAATTCTATCTGCACGGCGGACGGATCGACCCATTCGGTTCCCTGTCGCGCCTTAAACAACAGGTGATTGGAAAAGTGACTCGCGAAGACCATGGCGACCTGGCCAACGCGCAAATCCGCCTCTACGCCGACTCCAAAAAAGCACGCGAGCGGCAGAGCATGGGCTTTAAACTCTCCAGGTGGGATGAAAAACTGCTCAACTTTTCGATCCTCTTTGAAGATCGGATGATGAACCTCGAAGTGAACTACACCTTGCAAGAGGCGCTCGATTTGGGATGGAAGACCTTGAGCGAGTGTTTTGAGAAGCATGAAGTGGGGATTAAAGAGTCCCTATTAGAAAAATATTGGCCGGCGAATGTCTAATATCAAGTATACAAAAACTGAATTGCGCGCCCAGCAGATCAAGCTCACCCAGCTTGAAAAGTACCTGCCTACATTGCAACTTAAGAAAGCGATGATTCAGCTTGAGATTAACCAAGTTGCCTTCGAGCTGGAAAAGCTGCAGATTGAGATGAACACATTCGAAGAGAGGATGTATGGCTATCAGCAACTCCTCACCGATAGCGATGCGGAAAGCCTATTTGAAGCGCTCAAGATCGTCTCCGTCAATAAACGGTTTGAAAACATCGCGGGGATCGAAATCCCGATTTTCGAAAAGATCGTCTTTGCCGAGCCCTCTTATTTTCTATTCGACACCCCCTACTGGCTTGAAAGCGGGATTCAAGGAGGGCAAGACCTGATCGAAACACGGGAGAGAATTTCAATCCTGCACGAACAAAAAAAACTGCTTGAAAAAGAGCTGCGGGAAGTATCGATCCGGGTCAACCTCTTCGAAAAAATCATGATCCCCCGCACCAAAGAGAACATCAAAAAAGTAAAAATCTTCCTAGGCGACCTCCAGCTTGCCGCCGTGGCACAAGCTAAAGTATCGAAACGGAAAATACTCGAGAAGAAACATGATCATTGATCTGAAAAAATACCTCTTCGTCGGTGCCAAAGAAGATCTGGCCGATTTTTTCATTCGGGCCCAAGAACAAGGCTTTATCGAATTCATCACAGCAAAGAAATCGAAAGAGCTTCCCGAAACGATTAAAAAATTCATCGATGCGATCAAAATCCTCCGCAAGCAGCCGGTCAAAGAACCCTATCGTGGCGGCGGAAATTTTGCCTTTGCTGAAGAGCTGGTAAGCCAAGTCCTGGGCCTCACCCACGAAGTGGAAAAATTGAGTGAAGAGAAACGGTTCTTAGAGGCCGAAATCGCCCGCATCGCCCCCTTTGGGCAATTCTCTTTCGAAGATATCGCCTATATCCAAGAGAAAACAGGCAAAAAGATCCAATTCTACTGCGTCAAATCCTCCGCCAAACATGAGATTGCCCCGGCCCTCATCTACATTGGCACCGATTACGACCTCGACTATTTCATCGGAATCCACGACCGCCCCCAAACCTACCCCAACATGATCGAAATGCACTTCGACAGGACCGCTGAAGAGCTCAAAAACCACCTGGCCTTCGTCGATGAGACTCTCCATCAAGTCGAAGCAGAGCTGAAAGGCT
>JAGVJV010000162.1 GCA_020050965.1 Parachlamydiales bacterium | reverse complement strand
GAAGTCATTTGCGCCAGAAGCGCCGCCCGAGTTAATCAGTCCAACACGTCCCATGTAATCATTGATTACCTGGTAACGGGTGAGGTCGATCGGGTGATCTGAACATAGCTCAGTGTACATCTTTTCGGTCTCTTTGCCGAATTTGAGCGCTTTGAAGCCGCCGTTATTTTCTGGGAGTTTTTGTTTGACGATATCGGCTCCAATGGTACAGCCGAGATGGTTACCTTGCCCTGTCAAATCAGCAGCTAGGTGGTAATCGACCTCTTTTGTTTTGAAGGCCTCATTGCGCAGGTAGCACCAAAGGACGGTGACCATGCCGAGCTCGTGGGCCATTTCGAAGGCTTTGCTCACCTCGACGATTTGGCGACGGCTTTCTGCAGATCCAAAGTAGATTGTCGCTCCAACAGCCGCGCATCCCATCTCATAGGCTTGTTTAATAGAGCCAAACATGATCTGGTCGTGGATATTGGGATAGCGGAGCAGCTCATTGTGGTTAAATTTTAAAAGGAAAGGGATTTTGTGGGCATATTTGCGGGCGGTAAGGCCGAGGACACCGAGTGTGGTCGCGACCGCATTGCAGCCCCCTTCAATCGCCAATTTAACGATATTCTCAGGATCAAAGTACTCTGGGTTTTTGGCAAATGAGGCGCCGGCGGTATGCTCGATACCTTGGTCCACTGGGAGGATAGACATGTAGCCTGTCCCAGCGAGGCGGCCGTGATTCAAAATCTGCTGAAGATTGCGCAGCACATTGATGTTTCGGTCGGATTGTCCAAAAATCCTATCGACCCAATCAGGTCCTGGGATGTGAAGAGCTGCCTTGGAAACCTTCGCCTTATGGCCTAGAAAGTACTCCGCTTTATCTCCTAAAGTTTTTTGAATATCGGTATATGATGTCATGTTGACTCCGTTTTTTTATAAAATGATAATATTTTACTCTACAAATAGCAAGAGGCTCTTCAGGTAGGCCCCTTCCGGATGGTTAATGGAGATCGGATGATCGGGGGCAAGTAGGTGGTTTCCGATGATCCGGACAAATCGCTCAGCCCGCCGGCTCGCCGTAAAGATGGCCAATTGAAAAAGCTCATCGGTGACAAAGTGGGAGCAGGAACAGGTGAGCAAAAGGGAGCGGGGCGGGAGTTTGCGCAGCACCTTCTCATTTAATTTTTGATACCCCTTCAAGGCATGCTCCAGATTCCCCTTCTTCTTCGCAAAAGCTGGCGGGTCGAGAACAACGAGGTCCCAGTCAAAATTTGTGTTGTCCAAGAACTCGAAGACATCTGCTTGAACTACCGTATGATTGGGAAATGGATTTTCACGGGCAAGCTGGCAAGCCTTGGGGCAGCTGTCGACACTTGTGACCTCTTTCGCTCCCCCTTTTAAGGCATAGAAGCTAAAACCGCCCGAATAAGCAAAGCAGTTGAGCACCTTTCGCCCACTAGCCAGCTCTCCAATTTTTGCCCGCATTTCCCGTTGATCGAGGAAAAACCCCGTCTTCTGCCCCTGAGGGATGGAGACAGCAAATTTAATCCCATTCTCGACGATCTCAATTTTCTCAGGAATTTCCCCATAAAGGACCCCTTCAACAGGTTTTAGTCCATCTTCTTGCCTTGCAGGAGAAACCGACTTTTCATAGATCCCTTTGGGCTTCATCAACTGAACAAATTGCTCAATGAAAAAAGATCTCAAATTCTCGATCCCTTGAGTATGGATCTGAAAGACCAAATAACCATCATAATAATCGACGATCAGTCCTGGAATACCGTCCCCTTCGCCATTGATCAGCCGATAGGCATTGGTGGTGTGAATCAACTGTTGCCGGAGAGCATGTGCTTCGACGATCTTCCTCTTCAAACTTTCTTTGATTTCCCCCTCCTCAAAAGAGAGGATGCGGCCGACCAGCGAATTGCCAGGATTGAAGTAGCCTTGAGCCAGAAATTGTCCTTCAGCTGAATAAATGGGCAAAATGGTGCCAGGGGAAACAGAGGGAAGAGAAGCAATAGCGCCGGAAAAGATCCAAGGATGGCCGCGCAAGAGAGCCTTCTCGCGCCCTTTTTTTAATATAGCTCTATTCATGAGCTAGGGCGAGAGGCATTGCTCGCTTTTTAGGTTTTGCCGCAATCGATCCGCCAATGAGGTCGTAATCGATCACATCGGTGATGACCACTTGGTGGAGACGGCCAAATTCCTTCACATGGCGAGTATCGTTGATGATCACCTGTCCATCGATCTCAGGACATTGGCCATAAAATCTTCCTCTCATCAGAAAATCAGAATCGGGATGATGACCTTCGACCATCACATCGAGCGTCTTCCCGACGTATTTCTGATTGAGCTTTCGAACTACACTCATTTGGGTCTTCATCAATTTGTCATACCGCTTGCGCTTCACCTCATCAGAGATATGACCTTCGAGCTTGGCAGCATGCGCCTCTTTTTCTAGAGAGAATTGGAAGACGCCGATATTATCGAGCGGATAGTCTTTCACAAATTGGACCAGTTCTTCAAATTGCGCATCAGTCTCCCCTGGGAAGCCGACCATCAAACTGGTCCGGATCACCGATTCGGGTATATTTGCTCTTAGCTTCTCGTAAATTGAAACGATATGCTCGCGGTTAGTTTTGCGCCGCATTGCCTTCAAGATATCCGAGTTAATGTGCTGAATGGGCATATCCAAGTAGGGCAATAGCCGCGAGTCCCCTTTCATGATTTCAATGAGCTCGTCGGTGATTTCATCAGGATATAGATAGAGCAGCCGGATCCAGAAGTTCCCCTTTTCTTTAAGCATTTCCCTCAGCAGAGATTCTAGAGCGCCCTTCTCCTTCCGCTCTTTCCCAAAGTCGCCCAGATCCTGAGCAATTAAGATGATTTCGAAGACTCCTTGACTCAGCAGCGCGCGAAATTCTTTGATGACCTGCTCTTGCGTCTTGCTTTTCAGAGGCCCTTTGATGGTCGGAATGATGCAAAAGCTGCACCGCTTTGCGCATCCTTCGGCGATTTTCAAATAGGCGTAGTTGGACGGGGTCGATAGCCGTCTTGGCACTTCGCCCCACTGCAAATAGCTTCTAGCTGACGTGATCGACTCCCCTTCATTACCTGATTCGAGAGCATCGAGAATTTTTTCCACATCCCCAGGCCCGAGCATATAGTGGATCCCAGGAAATGCACCCTTAAGGACGCCGCTGTGCTTCTGGACCATGCATCCAGTGACGACAATCTTGGCGCTCTCCTTTTTCTCTTTGAACAGATCCCCCAGAATATCGAGCGCTTCCTGCCGCGCCGACTCCAAGAATCCGCAGGTGTTGATCACCAGAAAATCGGCCTCGGTCTCGTCGCCGGTTAGTTCATAGCCCGCCTTTAGGACCATCCCGAGCATCACCTCAGTATCGACCAGATTCCTGGCGCATCCAAGGCTAGTAAAATGAATTTTATTACCACGTAGAGAAACTTTTGTCATAGGCTAACATCATGCCACAAGTCTCTATTATTTTCTAGATAGGCAATTTTACTCCGATCAGCTAAAATTGGATATCCTGAAAGGAGATTTGATTATGGCATCGCCAATTAAGACAGAACTGAATGAAAAACAATTTTATGAGTTTTATGGCAATGGCATTCCGATTGAAACAGGCAAATATGAAACGACTGAGGATCAAGAGGTAAGGTCATTGACAGTTTTCAATTGCCTTGATGATATCGCTGTTTTTGCAATTAAGAAAATTCGGGGTAAAAATATGTGTGTGATGGGATGGCGTTTTAAGAAAGAGTCCCTCATAGATATTCAACTGAAATTTCATGAACTGTTAGAACCAAAGGATGTTTGCGATCTCTATATCGTTGGCGGCAATATCTTTACAACTGAAGGTGCCGACTGTTTATTGAGCCGAATTCAGCAGGCGATTAGGGACTTTTTTAAAGATGGCGGCAGGCAAGCCAAAGTGGTGCAGCAACATACAAATCCAAATATGAATAGGAAATACTTGTATGTAACTGCCAACTTGCAGATTGACGGGAAGCTTAATTTTTGCAGCCATTCAGATATTGTAAAATCGAAAAGCGACAAAAAATTTTATTGAGATAGATCCTTGTCTCTTAAGGGTGAAATCAAGTACAATTTGCCTTTGTATTTTTGGGGAAGACATGCGACTGATCACCTGCCTTTGCTTAGCTCTGTGTCTCTCTTTCGGCTGT
>JAGVJV010000253.1 GCA_020050965.1 Parachlamydiales bacterium | reverse complement strand
TCTTTGTTTTTTTTTAGTTCAGCACTTATCCATTCAAACGCCCTGCCCTCGCTATTAACTGAAGCTAGAGCAATTTCCCAATCATTTCTAAGAGCCTTACTTGCATATTCAAGTGCCCAGCTTCCATAGCTAGCCTTTACAGCCGCCAAAACAATCTCTCTATCGTTTTTAAAAGAATCGTTTAAATTATCAAGAAATCTTCCATCCTGCTTAACAGCAGCAAGCGCACAATCTCTATCGTTCTTGCGATCTTCACTTGCATATTGAAGGAACCATCTATTTTGAGTCACTGCAGCGAGAACAATTTCCTTATCGTTCTTTAGTTCATCACTTGCAAAGTTGAGCATTTGCCCATCGTTCTTAACGATAGCTAGTCCAAGCTCTCTACCTACAAATTGAAAAGCGCTCTTATCTTGTTTTATCGCCAACTTCACAATATCCAGATCGTTCTTAAAATTGGGGCCTATAAATTGAAAAGCTAAACCATTTTGATTCACTGCAACAAGAACAATCTCGGCATTCTCCTTAAATGAAGCGTCAGCAAATTGAAGAGACATTCCATTTTGGCTTACTGCAGCCAGCACAATAGAATAATCTTCTTTAAGAGGGGCGCTTGCATGTTCGAGCCCCAAACCATCTCCTTTTACAATACTGAGAACAGTTTCAGCATCCCCCTTTAATGAAATATTTGCATACAGGAATGATTGAATATTGTTTTTAGCAGCAGCTAAGACAATCTCTCTATCACTTTTAAAATCATCAGCTGCATATTGAAGCGCCAACCCATCATGTTGCACAACGGCTAATACAAGTTCCCTGCTCGCATGGCGAAGAATGATTCCATTTTGCCTTACTGCTGATTTCACCGTCCATTGATCAGCATACTTAAATACCCGGCCATCTTGCAGAACTGCCACTATTAGCACTTCGGGGTCCTTTTTTAGCTTATCGCTTGCATACTGAAAGGCAGGCCCATATTCCGTCACAGCCGCTAGCACAACTTCCTTGTCTCCCCTAACCTTTTCGCTTGCTTGCTTAAGCATCGAACCATTCTTTGAGACTGAAGCCAGTACTATCTCTCGATCTCCTTTAAATTCGGCACTTGCATGTTCAATCCAGCCGCTATCTCTCGTAACAGCTGAAAGAAAAAAGTCCCGATTGGTTGCTAGTTTTGGACTTAGTCCCTTTTTCTGTAAATCCTCCCAGCTTAGCAATTGAAATTGAATGCCCTGCTTAAGATTTGGACACTCTTTTTGAGTAATTTCTACTTCAAAGACGCTCTCAATCGCAAATTGTTGCAATAAATAATTGCTATTACAGCAAACAGAATTTAAACTAGGAGCAATTAATTTTGCGCTTTTTACATTAGGACACTTACTAATATTGAGCTTTTTTAAAGCAAGGAATGTGAGAGGCTGAGTCATTAGCAAACCCCAAGATCCAATTTCAGGTATTTCTGCGCACTCGACTATAGATAGTTCCTGGAGATTCGGGCAGTTTGCAGGGAGAGCGGTGATGTCTTCCCGTCGAAGTTTCTTGCAACTGTTAAATTCAATATGTGTAAGGGCATTATGCACAAGAGAAGTTAGACTTTTTGAAGCAAGCAACAGATGATCAATGTGCAAGGTTTCATTAGGGTCCCTACCTTTTTGCTCTTGAGTGTTGGCAGAGTCCGAAGCGGTATTATTAAAACTTACTAATTCCATCTATTCTTTTATTTTTTGTGGATAATTTATTGTTAATATTCAATTGGCAGCAGCCAACAATTCCTTATCTTTCCAAAGACTGGCGTCCGCATACTTGAGAGCAGTCTTATTTTGCTTCACTGCTTCAAGAACAATTTTCTTATCCGCCTTAAGCTCTGCACTAGCATAGGTAAGCGCACGCCCCTCTTCCATCAAGGCAGCGAGAACTATCTCTCTATCATTTTTTAGATTACCGCCCGCATATTCAAGCATCCATCCATTTTTCCGCACAGCTGCAAGTACAACCTCTTTGTCTCGCTTAAGCTCCTCACTTGCAACCTTAAGAGCATTGCCATCTTGCTTTACTGCAGCTAAAACAATCTCCTTATCTTTCTTAAAACTTGGGTTAGCATATCGAAACACCTCTCGTCCTCGTTCTACAGCTAGGAGCACAACTTCTCTATCGTTCTTCAGCTTCTCACTTGCATATTTAAGTGAGTTGCCGTCCTGTTTTACTGCAGCTAGAACAATATCTTTATCATTCTTAAGTTCATCACTCGCATACTCAAGCGATCCTCCAATTCGCTCTACACTATCAAGAATCACCTTTTTGTCGTTCTTAAGATCTGCGCTTGCAAATTGGAGTGCGTTCCAACTTTGCACAACAGCCGCAGTAACAATTTCTTTATCCTTCTTAAGCTCTTCGCTTGCATACTGGAGTGCAGTGCCACTTTGCTTAATTGCCGCACTAACAATTTCTCTATCCTTCTTAAGCTCTTCACTGGCATGCTTAAGAGCAAGCCCATTTTGCTTAACTGCTTCGAGAACAAGTTCCCTATCATGCTTAAGTTCTTTGCTCGCAAACTCAAGCACAGAACCATTTTTACGAACTACCTGAAGGATAAATCCTCTATTCTTCTTCAGAGCATCTCTAGCATACCTCAATGCTGATCCATTTTGACTTACAGCAGCAAGAACAACTTCAGGGTCCTTCTTCAGTTCGTCGGTTGTATATTGAAGTGCAAGCCCATTTTGGCTCACAGCAGTGGAAACAATCGTTTTATCTTTCTTTAGTTCATCACAGGCAGACAAAAGAGCCAATCCATTTTGTCTCACAGCAGCGAGAACAATTTCCTTATCTTCCTTAAACTCGTCGAATGCATGCTCCAATACAAGTCCGTGCTGGCTCACAGCAGCAAGAACAATTTCCCTATCTTCCTTAAACTCATCACTTACATACTGAAACGCGGATCCACTTCGCCGAATTGCAGTGAGGACAAATGCCCTATCCTTCTTAAGATCCCTATTTGCATGTTCAAAAGCACGTCCATATTGTTCAACTGCAATGAGAACAATCTCCCTATCCTTCTTAAATTCATCGCTTACATACTCAAGCCCGAATCCTGATTGCCTTACAGCAGCGACAGCGATTTCCCTATCCCTTTTCAGTTCTTCGCAAAGGTACTGATATGCCCATCCATGAAGCTTAAGGACTTTGAGAACAAACTCACGATCTTTTTTAAGATCTTCATCTATATGTTGAAAATCCCATGAATGATCTTTAATTAGTGCGAAAACAAATTCCTTATCCTTCTTAAATTCATCGCTTACATATTCCAAACCACCCATTCCACCTTGCTTCAATGCAAGAAGAACAAAACCCCTGTCATGCTTAAGAACATCACTTGCATATTCAAGGGCCCGTCCATATTTCTTTACAGCAGCTAAAACTATCTCCCTGTCCTTCTTAAATTCAGGGTTTGCATCTTCAAGAGCATTCCCATCTGACTGAACAGCAGCTAGAACTACCTCCCTATCCCCCTTAAGTTCATTAGATACATATTTAAATATCCATCCATCTTTGCTTAACGCATTGAGAACAAACCTTTTATCTTTCTTTATATCATCACTCGCATATTGAAATGCCCACGCATATTGGCTCATAGCGGCGAGAACAATCTCTTTATCATTCTTAAATTCATTGCTTGTATATTGAAGCGCCGATCCACATTGCTTAACTACTTCGAGAATAAACTGTCTATCTTTCTTTAACTCCTCGCTTGCATATACAAGGACCGAGTAATTGCGCATAACTGCAGAAAGAACAAGCGCCTTATCCCTTTTAAACTGATCGATTGCATGCTGCAGCGCACTTCCATTTTGCTTAACCGCCTCAAGAACAAAGTTTCTATCCTTCTTAAGATCATCGCTTGCATATTCAAGCCCAGCCCCATTTTGTTTTACGATACCGAGAACTGTCTCAGCATCATTCCTAAATTCACTAAACTGAAGAGCCCCAACATTTCGCCCCACGGCATAATGAAGCATATCCTTATCCTTCTTAAAAGCATCGTCTGCATATTGAAAGGCCAATCCATTTTGGCCGACGGCAAAGCGAATAATCTCTTGATCTTTCTTAAATTCATCTCTTAAATGTTTAAGAGCCATCCCATCTTGCTGGACAGCTGCGAGCACAAGTTCCCTGCTGGCATGCCGAAAGATTGCGCCATTTACTCTTGCCGCCTGGAGAACTATCTCCTGAGGAACATACTTAAAAGCCAGGTCGTTGCGATCAACTGCTACACCTAGTACCTCTGGGTCCTTTTTTAGCTCATCGCTTGCATACTGAATCGCCGGCCCATGTTCGGCAACAGCTGCCAGTACCACGGCTTTTTCATTTTTAAGTTGTGCGTCCGCATGCTTAAGCATCAGACCATTCTTTGAGATTGAGACCAGTACAATTTCTCTATCTGCTTTAAATTCAGGGCTTGCATGACCAAGCCACCCACAATCTCGGGTAACAGCAGCAAGGAAGAATTCCCGATTAGTTGCTAGTTGTGCACTCAAACCCTCTTTTTGTAAATCTTCCCATCTTAATAGCTTCAGCGTAACGCCTGTCTTAAGTCGTGGGCACTTCTGGCAAAAAATTTCAATATTAAAGACGCTTTTAACTTCGAATCGCTCTAACTTGGGATTATCATTGCAATGTACTGAAGTTAGAGCGGGAGTAACAATACGAATACTTGCAATACTTTGGCATGCCTCGATTTTTAGTTTTTCTAAGGCTAAGTTTTTAGTTGCATTTTCTTTTATCTCCGTCAAGTTTGGACAATCAACTATGGTAAGTTCCTTTAGATTAGGAGATTTTGTAGAGATTGTGCCAAAGTCGCGGTTGCTAAATTTTTTGCAATGTCCCACTTCAAGATGTGTGAGCGCCTCAAATAAAAGTGCAGTTAAGCTAGCTTTAGCTAGCTTTTGATCATCTATGCTCAAAGCGGTTACTGGAGCTTGGCCTTCTGGGACAGCCTTTGTAGCTGAAGTTACTTGGGGGATACGTTCCATATTCTCAAGGTTTTTGGGCTGATTAAAAAAAACCTTGAGCAATATAGACTTATTTTATTTTTTAGTCACTCTAACTTCTAAAATAGGGATCAAAGTGGAATCCCAGATGGAGCTCATCTTCGATATGGGAAATCTCCGCCTTCGGATGCCTGCTATGGTCAAACTCCCTGGCCGGGTCCATAAACATTTCGACCATCTCGTCTGTGACTAGGCGTCGCCCATCTTGGTGCTCTTTGAGTACTCCCCAGAGCACTTCGATGGTCTTCTTTTTCACTTCGGAGGTCATCATGCGACCTGCTTTGTATTCGCGGGCGATTCTCTCTAGCTCTTGGTCGTCATCGAGGAAGTAAAGCAAGTAGTGGTAAGGGACGTCGACGCTTAAATTTGCCCCTTTTTCGATATGCTCCTGCTTGGTCATTCCGCCGCCAGAGAAGGCTTTTTCGCGGATCTTCTTTGTAAGCGCCTCTAGGGAATCGTTCATAAAGATCACCTCTTTCTCCCCAGTCGAGCTAGCTTTGTCGTGGGCTTGCTCGAGGCTTGGCAAAAAGCGGGACTGGATGGTCGCCGGCTTGATGTAATCGAGCTTTTGGGCGATCTCGCGAGCCATGCGGAAATAGGGATACTGGTCGATCGCCATCGGAACGAGGCAAAGTACGTGCTTGGCATCAAAAATATCCGCAAAGGAGGTGCTGAAGGCCGGCGCAGCTTGGAAGCAGGGCCAGCTCAGTTGCCCGACGTTGTTGTTAAGATCGAGGCCGTAGATGCCGTGGATCAAGTTGCCGGAGGTGTGTTTCATGATCTTGACGATATTGCGGTAGAACGATCCCCCGACGGTCTCGAGGTTCGAGAAAATCCATGTCTTTTTGGGATTGAAGCCGCATGCAATGATGTCTCGTGCATTTAGGCGGGTCAGTCGATTGGCCTCCTCGAGCGGAAGGTTGTCTTTAAAATAGTACTTTTCATCATCGGTCATCTGGATGACGACAATCGCATCGAGGGCAATTTGCAGGTACTTGGTGAACATGAAAGGAACCATGTGACCCAAGTGGAGCGACTCGGAGCTGGGGCCGCGTCCGGTATAGAGGTAGATCTCTTGTCCCTTTTCATAGGCATCGAGAACTAAATTGAGGTCTTTATGGGAGAAGAAAATCCCGCGGCGGAGCCAGGGGTGGGCCTTCATGCCGGTCACCCGTTCAAAACGTCGGACAAGGGCCCCGTCGATCGGCTGACAGCCAAATTCGCGGATCACTTTCAAATAATCAATCCCTGTGCCCGAGGTCACTTCCCACGGGGTAATCTTTGTCTCTTCATCCATAACACCTTTTCCAGCATGCACTTTTCGATTGATTATATTAGCTGAGTATGGGATTTATTTTCATTGTGACTGAAAAAAAGTTTGGCGAATTTCAGATTTTGGGGACGCTAGGGGTAGGCGGCATGGGCGAGGTTTTCTTGGCCCACGATGCGGTCTGCGGACGAGACGTGGCACTCAAAACGATGCGAGAGCAATGGATCGACAATAAAACTATGCAGGAGCGCTTTTTGCGCGAGGCCCGCATTGCCGCCCAGCTAGCCCATCCGAACATCATCCCGATCTACTCCATCGACGAAAAAGTCCCCTTCTATACCATGCCGCGCATTGAGGGGGAAACTCTTAAAGAAATTCTGCGCAAGACCAGAGAACAGGCTAAAAAGGGGGAGCCGCTCCACCCGATCGGCGCGTCGGTCCAGTCGCTGGTCCGCATTTTCTTAAGCATCTGCGGGGCGATCGCCTATGTCCACTCCCGCGGCGTACTCCATCGGGACCTCAAGCCTGAAAACATCATCGTCGGAAAGTATGGCGAGGTGATCATTCTCGATTGGGGCCTTGCCAATTTCATTTCTGAACCTGAAAGTAATGGTCTAGATTTCCATGACGAGAGCCCTAATCTGACTCAGCCTGGCAAAATCCCTGGAACACTGCTCTACATGGCACCGGAAAGAGCTTTTGGATCCGCCTCATCACAGCTCACCGACATCTACTCTCTCGGAGTAATGCTCTATCAAATCTTGGCCCTGCAGTACCCATTCCAAAGAAAATCGATCAAAGAATTTAAGAAGTTATTCGAGCACGAAAAGATCTTACCCCCCGAAGAAGCCGCACCTGACCGTGACATCTCTCCCCACCTCTCCCACATCGCGATGCGCTGCTTGGCGAAAAATCCGCGCGATCGGTACCAGAGTGTCACAGACCTGATCAAAGACTTGGAGAACTACATCGAAGGGCTTCCGGAGTGGACCGAAATGGGCGCATTGCGAATCCCCAGAAAAGAGGATTGGCTTTTCCAAGAAAACGTCCCCCTTTCCAAACATGTGGCCATCACACGCGGCATCGAGCTGCTCGAATGGGTCAACTTGATGATCTCGAAAGCCCCTTTCCCAGGCAATATCAAGATTGAGACTGACTTGATGCTCAAAGAGAAGAGCAACGGCGTCGGCATCCTCTTCTCGGTTCCTGAAACAAACTTAAGCAAAGGGATCGAAGAGGCCTACTGTCTCTGGCTCTCGCACGAAGGGGTCCGCCTCTTCCGCTCGAATGTCGAAGTGCTCCGCCTGCCCCATCTGCAGCTAGAAAAAAACTGCCCCTACCAGATTAAAATCGAACACATCGGCAACCACGTCCGCTTCTACCTAGACGGCGTGCAGAAATTCGGTTTTTTGAGCCACATTCCTCTCTCAGGTTCCCATATCGGCCTGATGGTGCGAGATGGCGATTTCTCTCTCTCGACCTTGCGCGTTGCCGTCGGCAGTCAGAATATCATGGTCAACTGCCTCGCCATCCCCGATGCCTTCCTCGCACGTAGAGACTACAACCAGGCCCTCGCAGAATACCGCAAAATCTCCGACTCCTTCCCCGGAAGAGCTGAAGGTCGTGAAGCCACATTCCGTGCCGGCATGACGCTTCTAAAAAAAGCAGCTGAAGAGAGGCTGAAAAATCGTCGCGAAGAGCTGTATGCGCAGGCTCACGATGAATTTGAAAAGCTCCATACTACGCCCGGCGCCCCACTCGAATACTTAGGCAAATCGCTTGTCTATAAAGCGCAAGGCGAATACGAAGAAGAGGCCAAATGTCTTGAACTTGCATTGCGCAAATTCCCCACTCATCCCTTAAGACCTATCTTGATCGAAAACATCCTCTCTCGCCTGCACGAATCGAGCCAAAACAATAGGCCCGTCGCCTACCGCTTCGCACTGATCGTCCTGCGCCACCTCTCGCAATTGCCTGAGGCAACAGATATCGCAAACGTCCTAGAGAAAAACCTAGAACCCCTCCCCTTCTTCACCCCATCTGAGGATCTCAATACCTACCTAATGATCCAGCTTGCTTTTTGGCTTAATAAACCGCTCGTCCTGCTTGAGATGCTTGAAAAAGGACTCGCCCCAGCTGATGCCCAAAATGCGCAAGTAGCTCTTATTTTACTCGGCTGTGAAGAATTAGCAGACATGACAGTTTTAGAGAAAAACGAAACAGCCCGCAAAGAATATGCACTCAAAAAGGATTTCAATGCTCTGCAGTGGAAAGGAGCCTCCCATCCCCTTCTCGAGACAGATCCCCACTTTTTCCTGCATGGCTGCTATCTCGCTCATGAGAAGGGCCCCGACGCAGCGCTTGCCTATCTCACCAATATCTCTGAAAAGGCTTTTCCTCCCACCCCCATGCTCCTATCCCACTACCTGATCGGCCGGATCAACCTCAAAAAGGGGTGGATTGAAAACGCCTTCTTCTGGGAAAAACTCAAACTCATG
>JAGVJV010000127.1 GCA_020050965.1 Parachlamydiales bacterium | reverse complement strand
TGGGATAGCCCTAATGACCCACGGCTGTTCCTACGCGATGGACCAAAGCAGAGACCTCAATTTCAACACACGAGCTTATCAACAGGCTAGCTGTGATTCTTTGTGGTCTACAATTTGGAAAAATAGCGATGTTTACACATATGATAGACCTTTGCCTGCAACGGGAGAGGGTATACCTATTCCAGATACTGATGCTCCGCATACTCAATTAGGAACAAGGGAAGGCAGTAAAGGGCCTTACCCAAAAGCACGTGAATTTGATAAAGAAGGAAGCCCGGTGAGAGATATAGAATTTACCGATCATGGAAGGCCTCATAACCACCCAAACCCGCACCAGCATAGATACGAGGATAATCCCACTGGAGGAAGTCCTAAAATTGGAAAACCCGAACCTTTGACTGGTTGGAACTACATATGACATCTTCAGGCATCCGAATATCAGATGATTTAAATAATGTTATTTCCGTAAAGTTGCAGGATATTCTTGAAGAAATACAAGAAGGCTTTTTATTTAATTGGTCAATTCTGTTTTTTGACGCAAAAGGCCATTTAGGTGAAGGAAAATCTATAATTGATTTTGGGAAAAAAATTAATAATTCTGAAAAAGGATTGTTCGTTAGCTGGGAAGAGCTGAATTTATTATCAAAAAAGCTTGATGAAATTATCGATATAATCATCATAGGTTGTAAGGATAAAACCTTATTACATCGCTATAAAGAAGATCGTGAAATGTATGAAACCTGTGATGTTGTTATCGAAATGTTCGATAGTTATTTTTGGGAAATTTTTTCCAAAGATATTAAATTAATAAACATTCTGGCAAAAAAATTTAAGAAAATCGAGTTTTTAGCGCCAGATTTTGAAAAATGAAGAGTGTTTTCTATGCTTTTGGATGTCCTGTATCAAACGCTTTCGCTTAAGCCGTAGCGCTTTTAAAGATGGGGCGGCATTTTTGGATAAAGATCTCGGTAGTCATTCCAGCTAAAGGGAGAAGCCCTATCGGGGCGAGGAGGTTCCAAGACCATTTCCCATAGGTTTAGTGATGTAAACCAGAAAAAAGGGTCGATAAGCAGGTGGAAGTTTATGGATATTTTGGACGACATGCTCCTGGATATTGCGATAAAAGGTATAGATTAGAGCAGCACCAGCATTGCCAGTATTTTGACAGTAGGCAATATGTTTATTTTTAAACTCATCTTTTAAAAACCGTTTCAGGGGCTTAATTTGAGTAAGTAATGAATGTTGTCCATTGAGAGAGGAACTGAAAGCAATGAGCCATATGCAAATAAGCCTAAGGGATTTGAAGTTAACTGACATTAGAAGATTGTGTGAGGGTGTTTTCTGTAGGCTTTTGATAAAGTTTATAAATGATTGTGTCTGAATATATAACTTTTGGAACTTTCTGAACTAATTTTTTATAAAAGGAGAAATCTCCTCCGTAATAATATTCCCACGTAGCTTGTGAATTGTAGGCCATAGGGATGACTCCGTTCTGAGTGCTAATATGACCCAATTCGACCGGATTGCCAGAAATAATATGATGGTTTTTAGTGATGATGCGAAAGAGATATAATGCGTTCAAATTTTGACCCACTTCATACCGTATTGTAGAAAAAGCCCCGGGCATGTAGGCATCGTCGTCATCGGCATGGAGAATGAAATCGCCTAACAATGCGTTGTATTTATTTCTAATCCCGTGCCCCCAGTAACCTAAATTCGTGGGCTCCATGAAAAGGGTGCTTGTGCAAACAAAATTTGATAATTTCTCGGCTGCTTTTTCAAAGATATCATCGACATCTTTCCCGTCAAAAATAACGGTTATATAGTCCCAGGGCATCAATTGATGCTCCAAACTATCTAGCATTTGGATCAAAGAGGACCTGCCAATTGTGGCAATAAGAACATGTAAGGAAGGTTTTTTTTCTTCTGCACTCGTTAACTTATTCTCACAAGGGATCACGCTAAAAGAGAGGCAGATACAGGCAATAAGCAAAGAAAACATTTTATAAAAAACAAAATCAGTTAATTGTTAACTTATCAGCTGATGGTTAAGTATGTTTTAGCGCATCGGTGATTAGATGGGAAAGATTGGTGGTCTCAGGCATTGCGGCTAAGCTTTTTTGCACCGCACTTGAGGCGATAGGGTAAGGGTAGCCAAGGTGAACTAGGGCTCTAGTGGCGTCGGAGAGGAGGGCGCTACCAGAGAGGGGTAGAACGTAATCTGCAGCCTGGGGGTGTCTTTCAGGGAGCTTCCCTTTTAATTCGAGCAATATTCTTTCACCCTTCTTTTTTCCAATGCCAGGGACCTTAGCGAGAGTGTCAATGTCTTGATTAAGAACAGCTCTCTGAAGATCTTGGGGTTCAAGATGTCCCAAAACACTTAAGCCAATCTTTGGGCCAACGCCAGAGAGATCTATGAGGAGTTCAAATAGATCTCTGTCTTCTTCGTTTTTGAATCCATAGAGAGCTTGCGAGAATTCCCTGATAACAAAAGAGACATGCAGCGTCAAAGAAGACCCTATAGGCGGAAGATTCGGATAGAGAGAAACAGGAATATCAATTTTGTATCCAATCCCTCCAACTTCAAGAAGAACACGTTCTGGGTTTGCTCCTTTTAAAAGG
>JAGVJV010000274.1 GCA_020050965.1 Parachlamydiales bacterium | reverse complement strand
TGAAGCTCGAGAATCGTTCCGGAAAAGGTCAGTCTTTTTTCATGGCCGGTTAATTTATCAGCATGCGCATCGAATGCTGTTATCCGATCTTCAGGATTCTCTGAGGCGAGATTTTCCTTATCTTCTTCAGATAGTTTAAACCGTTTATTTAAATAACCTTGATGGGCAACTTCTAATTCAGGAAGATTTTTTGTTTGCAGAGCTTCGCGAACTGCCCCGCAGATATTGTCGTAGAGCTTGCCAGATAAAGCGGCATGAGCTGCATGGCATCCTCCACAGCTTGAGCTGGCGCCATTTAAATCGGTTATCCCCCTCTCTCTTTCACATTTATAGATATAGGCAGTTACGAATACATCCAATGAGAGATTAAAGCGTGCTGCTACCTTAGCTGCAACGTGGGCGACGTTCACAGCACTGCAATCGTGGCCCTCTTCTCTGACCATACTAGCCGTTTGATTTTCTTTTAAAACAGCTCTCGATCTCTTCGGCGTTCGATCCGTATCGGCTTTTAATTTAGATTGTTTTGTTTGCTCATTTGTTGTCTCTCGCAGTAAATGGGCCGGTTCTGGAGTCTTAGGACTTTCACAAGATTCTTCATAAGTACGTTTAAAGGGGGATTGGGTTGCATCGATGATCATGGTCGTTACCTGCGTTGGAGAGGAGTTGACCAATATTTAATTAAATTGATTAATTTATTGGTAGTTTAAATAATAAGTATTATCCAGTTATTCTTGACAGGAAGGCCTGGGCGACCTCGTCTTTATTGGGAAGAGAGATATTTCCATCATCATCTTTCTCGCCGAAAGAGTATTTGTACATATCCTCAATTTGATCGCGGCTATGATGCAACTGAACTAACTGATTTGTTGCTTCATCTATCCTAATCTGGATATTTTTTTCCACCTTGGAGAATGCTTCTTTGGCATCTTGAGGATCTTTTAAAAAGTGCTTGTTTGTTTTATAATATGAGAATTTTCTATTTTTCTGGAGCTCTGTAAGTATTTTATAAGATTGATTTTCGACTAAATAGGCCTTGAACTTGCTAAGCGAAGGAATTCCGATTGGCTGTTCTTTACCTTTTGATTTTTTGAATCGCTCATTGTAAATAGCGAGGTATCGATCGACTGCATCCAGATAAGTCTCAAAATTCTGAGGGGAAATCTTCTTCTGGCATTCGAGCATTTCATCCCAGGCTTCGCGAAGATCTTGTAGAGCATCCAGATCAGCTTTCAGGTTGGGGATGGCTTTTTCTACAAGACTTCGATAGGCATCTTGGAGCTCAATGAGGGCCTCTACCGGAGTCAGTATCCCGGCGCTACATCTTTGTGCTAATTCATCTTCAATCGGTCTTAAATGCCTTTCTAAGAAGCAGTCAAAGCGATTTGATGAAGCAGGATTTTCATAAGTACCTCCACGTTCCCATTCAAGAGAAGTGCCGGAGAACAGCATCTTTTTCTTACGTGAATCAAATTCAGAATCATATTTTTCCCAAATTGCCATTCTCTCAGAGATATCTTCCGAATTTAAAGTTTGAAGATTTTCCGCAGACAACTGGAAGCATGTAGTTAAATATCCTTGATAAGCAGGGGTTAACTGATCGAAACTTTTGTCTTGTAAACTGGCTTTAGCAATTGCGTGGATCTTGTCATAGAGTTTACAGGAGAGGGCTGCATGGGCCGCATGACATCCACCACAGTCTGAGTGAGCGCCATTGATATGTGTAGTTTTTCGGCTAGTTTCACAGTTAAATGAGTAGTCTAAGGCAAAGCGAGTCAGGGAATGGAATAGGCGTGCGACGACCTTCTCAGCGACAATAGCGGTATCGACAATAGTGCAGTCGTGGCCATTTTCCCTAGTGCGTGTTGCCGTTTTATCGAGAGGCAGGGCAGCCCTAGACTTCACTGGAGTAGGTTTTGCAGCAGTCGCAACCCTCTGGATATTAGTGGAATCTCGAAAAGCAGCTATGTACAAATTATATCTCTCAACTATTTATTTTAAATTATACATGAAAATGAATTAAAGATCAATTAAATGAGAAAATATAATTAAAATTTTACTTTCTGATTTTTAGTGAGTTATAAAGAAATAGACGGTGGTATCCCCAAAATGCCGTTCATCGACTAATTTGAGTCCTTTTGCCTCTATTTTTGCCCGCTTGCTTTGCTCTAGAATGACCATCCCCTCGGGGGCCAAAATGGGTTGGACAATTTCCAGAAGCGGCTCGATATCAAGGGCATAAGGTGGATCTATATAAATGAGGTCAAATTGACGGTTTGCCTTAGTTAGCCGCTTTATAGCGCTCAAGGCATCTATCCCCAGTATCTCTGCCTCAATTTGGAGGCTTTCGAGGTTTTCTTGGATGCAATGGACCGCCCTCCGCTCTTTTTCTACGAAGGTGGCGCTTGCAGCTCCTCGGGAGAGAGCTTCTATTCCCATGCTTCCGCTCCCAGCAAATAGATCTAAAAATGTCCGGCCTTCGATCTGGTTTTGGAGGATATTGAATATGGAGCCCCGCACTTTATCGGAAGTGGGACGAGTGGAATCCCCTTTAGGTGTCTTGAGGACCCGATTTTTATAAAGGCCAGTAATAATTCTCATTGATTAGTTGCAATATCGCCATGGAATGGAGCGACTATTTGCTCTGCTTGCTTCAAGTATAGAGCCTTGCCGCTTTCTAGGAAATGCTCGTAGCAGATTTTGGCTTGGGTTTCTGCCCATGTCTTTTCGAGGGCACGGCCACCGCTGGGGGCCTCTTTGAATGAGATCCGCTTGCGCACGTTGATATACTTATCGTGGTTTTTCCCCTGGATAAAGAGGGTCAGATCACAGAGTTCGTCGACAGTTCCTGTGACGGTATAAGACTGGCCGGAAAACATGGGCGGGAGGAAGCCATTTTGCGGATGCAACTCGACTCGGGCATTCGAGGCTGAAGGAGAGATTTCGATGCTTAGGTCTTTGACGATCGGGTTGTGCAAATTTTTCACCATCTGCACCATCTTGCGAGGGAATCCGGCATTGGTGTCTGAGTAGAGCAGTTTTCCCGCAGTGGCGTAACTGAGTAGATCGAGGAGAACTAGGTCATTTCCTTTGCCAGCAGCGGCAGTGAAGAAGTTTACATTGCGCTCCCCTTTTGTAAGCCATTCGGTGAGGAATTTTTTTTCTCTTTGGGCATTTTGCAAGATCCCTCCATCGGTAATGAGGATAATCGAATGGAGCTCATTTGGGTTGCATTGAGTGGGGATGAGGGTCTCTAGCGATCGGTAGGGCTCTTTTATCCCTTCGCGCTCTTGTTCGAGAAAATCTTCAGCCATCTGGATGGTTCTAGGGGAGACAGCTAAATTTTTCTCCGAGAGTTTGGTCACATACCTATCGAAAAAGTAGATGTTGAAGTTGTCCCCTTCGCAGAGCGCGGCTAGGGAGCGCTGCACGGCCAATTTGAAGCGGCTGAGTTTGTGCTTTTCGATCGAGCTTGAGCGGTCGATGACGAAGTAGAAGTTTTGCTTCATGCTCTTACAGTCTTCTTCAAATTCGGGATGAATCGTGAGGGAGAAGATATATTTGTTAGTAGCGGGATCGGGCATCAGGGTCACTTCGACGTCGAGATCCTCTTGCCAATGGAGGTTGCTTGCTTTAGCGAGGCCGTAGTACTCCAGATCAGGTAGGCTAATCTCAGGGCTGCTCTGCTGTGTCCATTGAGTGCGTAAGTAGTCGACCGAATTGGGCAGGATCAGCTGGGGCGTACTATTTTCCTGGAGGTCGGTAAAGATCTCCTGCCCCGATTCTAAAGTGCCGATCTTTAGTTTTTTTAGAGATCGGATCAGCTGCGGGGCCAGCTCCATTTGCGTGGTGGGCAGTGCGTCCGGGCTGAATTGTTCATCGGTCATAGTGTAATCATCTTCAGTGAGCTGGGCGATCGAGACGACATTGGGCAGTGGTGCTTCGGCTTGGATGGTAACAGAGGACAGGGCCTCCGATTTGGGGGTTTCATCAAAGGCGTTATCGAGGGCAAATTCGGCAAGATCGCCTTCGGGATCGAAAAGTGGAGGGAGGGTGGAGGCGAATTCGGGGGCGATGGGGCGCTCTTCCTGAGCAGCGGGGGGCTCGGGTTCAAAAGTCGCTTCTTCCTGGGCGATCGGCTGATTGGGCTTAGAGAAATGGGTGACAGCAATCACTTGGTTGAGCGACTCTTCGAGCGCCTTTTCCATTTGCAGCGCAAGCCGCTCAGCACAATCTTTGGTAAGGATCTTTGGCTCGGGGGCCGATTTCATCAACAGAGCAGTGTCGTCTCGCTTAAGGAGGAGCGGATGCGAGTGAATAATCCAGACAGCGCCGCAATGCAAGGCGACGGAAGCCGACAGGCAAAAGATCAGTAGGGGCTTGCGGATTTCTCCAAATTTCATAGTGCCTTAGTTAGCTCTGCCTTAGTAGTTCTTATACGATCTAATAAATAAGGTTGCAAATAGTCCTTGTTTTGCAAAAGAACATTGCAAATATCTAATGCTTGATTTCGACATTCAGTTGCTTTGGAATTTTTATTTTTTGCCTTTAATACCTCTGCTTCGCATTTGAGCATCTGAGCCTGGAGATATTGCATGTAGGCATTGAAAATAGCGTTCTTTTCTAGATGCTGCTCTCGGAGGGTGGTGTACTCTAGGGTAATTGGATCTTCCAGATTATTGAAATCGTCCAACATCCTCTTGTAGAAGAAGTGTGAGTTCTTGGCTGCATTTTCTGGTTCAGCCATATTACAGCGGATCTCTGCATATTGAAGTGCAGCTTCCAGATGGAGAGGTTCTGCGAGCAGTTTTTTCTGAATCTGCAGGTCTTTCAAATCGTGTAGGATTTCGATCACCTGCTGATTTTCTTTAGTCCGCTCTGCTGGGCTAATAAGGCTGTATTTTAATTTGGCTAAATGCAACTGAGCAGTACTTGTGACAATCGATGCGCTTCGCTCACTCGGTTTGCTGAGTTCGGAGTAGTATTTAATTGCATTGTCAGTTTGTCCATCCACTTCATAGGCATGGGCCAACTCGAGGATGGTCCGTCTTTTGAGTTTCCAAGGCTGATCGGGCTCTTGCTGCTGTTTGCGCATCAGCTCTTCTAAAAGGGCGATTTGATTTTTTCGCTCTTTATAGATTTCGAGTAGGTGGGCAAACTTGAGCGCCTCCACCTCTAGGTCTGTGGAGATACTCAGCGGCTCAGTTCCGAGCAAATTGCAGTAGAGGAGTTTAGCCTTTTCATAATCTCGACCGGTGATCGCTTGATTATAGTAGTAGTTGGTCAGCCATAGGTAGTTTTCTAATTTGATCGATTTATCCTTCCAGGCGCCCGAATCAAACAGGTGCTCGGCGGATCTGCCATAGAAGAACTCTTTTTCTGTGTTCTCATGGAGAGCCTTTGTCAGATAGCCATTATAGAGCTCTAAGTGGAGCAGCCCTTTCTCAGGCAGCTTAGGGTTGTGCTTGAGGGCCATTTCCCCGTGGTGAATAAAGAGGGCGAGATCGTTGGATAGTTTTCTCTGGCAGATCGCCATGAGCAGGTGGGCTTCTGCGAGTAAAGAGCGGTCGGCAACAGTCTGGAGATACTCGGCGATTTTGGGTGTAAGTTCCTGATACTGACCCAGTTCAAATTGGCATTTCATCATCGCGAGCTGATATTGCTCTTTTTCTTTTTGGCTTAATGCCCCTTCGTTCTTAAGGGCCCCTTGGACGATGGAAATAAAAATCTGCTTCTCGTCATCGGTTCGCTCAGGTTTCTTGAGCTCTTCAATTGCGCAGTTGAGCAGATGGCGCCAAGCGCTATTTTTCCGCTCGCTTTCAGGGTATTTATCAAGGAAGGTAGTGAACAGCTCTCTTGCTTCATCCCACTGATCAGTTTGAGAGAGGAGCAAGGCGCAATCGTATAGAGCGATCTCGCTTTCGTCATTCTCGGGGAAGCCCGCCATCAGAGCCTTTAAATCGGTCACTGCTTGGGCGATATTTCCGCTATCGCGCGACATCTGGGCGTGGATCATGAGCACCTTGGCCGCTTCGCTATCTCTAGGGAAAATCGTCTGGTACGAGTAGGAGGTGCGCTCGAGCAGAGGGATATCTTTCA
>JAGVJV010000059.1 GCA_020050965.1 Parachlamydiales bacterium | reverse complement strand
TATGTCATGTGCGGGATACCGAGCCGACGCCCATCATCGATGAGGAGAAAATTAAGCGCTGGAAGCCTTCCGACTTTGGTGTGGTTGAAGAGATGGCCGCTATTTTAGAGCTTGCTCAAAAGGGGCCGATTACAAGATCGGTGATTCCCACTATTCAAAAGAAACATCCCCATTTCGAGGCGAGCGATTTTGATCGGCATGTCCAAAAGCTTTGCCAGGTGAATTTAGCCGACCGAAATGGCGATAAGGTCCTTTGTACGAGCGATTCGGTCGAGTGGTTAAAGATGAAAAATCCAGATAAAGCGATGTATCTCTATCGCCATCCTCTTAACAATTTTATCACTGCATCGCTACCTGCTGAGCTCTGTACCCACCGTTTGGTGCGGGAAGCTGAAAAAAGTGTCACTAGGGTCGCCAACGCTGGATGGGTCATGATGGAGGATTTTCTGGCTGGGATCTATATTCCGCTGAAAGAGAGCCATTGCATCACCCTCAAAAAATTGGGGCGGCATTGGAAATATCAACTTCCTGAATATACTGAAACGGAAATGGACTTCTTCCAGGCAATCGTTAGCCGATGGTTATTTGAAACGGGTATCACCGCAATGGGGACCAAAGATGGGCGCGAATGTTTCTGTTTGACACCTTTTGGACATACGATATTCGGCAATGAGTAATGACCTTGTCTCAAACCGAAAAGCCTTTCACGACTATGAAATCATAGAGACCTATGAGGCCGGGATGATTTTGATGGGTTCGGAGGTTAAATCCCTTAAAAGCCATAGCGGAAGCCTTCAAGACGCCTACGTCATCATCTCTGGACGGGATGTTATTCTGAAAAACTGCTCGATCGCCCCCTATGCTCAAGCAGCGATGTTTGGCCATGAAGAGCGGCGCGATCGAAAATTGCTCTTGCACAAGCGCGAGATCGAAAAATTGATCAAAGCCAGTCAAGACAAAGGAATGACGATTATTCCTTTGGCAATCTACCTTAGCAAAGGGTTCATCAAAGTGAAAATTGCAACTGCTCGCGGAAAAAGAGACTACGACAAACGGGCAGCCATCAAAGATCGGGAAGCCAAGAAGGCAATAGATAGAGCGATGAAAGATCGTTGACGTCTGGCTTCAATTTCGCTATTGTTATTCCTATGTATATGGAGGTTATATGAAAGTTCAAATGCAGCGCGCCGATTTTGTCCAACTCATTGGCAAAATTCAGAGTATTGTCCCTGTTAAACCCGCAATTCCAATTTTGGCAAATATCTTGATCGAAGCCGAAAACGATCAACTCATCATTAGCGCCACCGATTTGACCGTCAGCATGCGCGTGTCTGGGATGGCAAAGGTGATGGAATCTGGTTCAATTACCCTGCCAGCTAAGCACCTCTTCCAACTCGTTCGCGAACTGACTACGCCCGAAATCATGGTCGAAACTCTTTCGCCAGAAGTCGCAGTCATCCATGCGGGGACTTCCAATTTCCGCATTCAAGGGATGCATGCTACCGAATTCCCGGCGCTCCCCGACCTCTCAGAAGGCTATCAGCTGACATTTAAATCAGAAAGCTTAAAAGAGATGTTAATGCGGACAGCATTTGCAGCCGCGCGCGAAGATTCTCGTCCGGCGCTTAATGGAGTGCTCTTGCAAAAGGTGAACCATTTGGCCACCTTTATCGGGACCGATGCCAAACGGCTCGCTCGCAATCGAATGGAGATTGAGACCGATTCAGCCGAAAATGGCAGTTATATCATCCCGATTAAAGCTGTTGAAGAAATCGTCAAAATCACCGACGGAGAGAGTGTAAAGCTCATCCTCATGCCTGAAAAAATGGCGATTGAAACAGATTCGACGGTTCTGATCACAAAACTCATTGCTGGGCAATATCCAGATGTATCCCGTATCATTCCTCAAAAAACGGAAAATACAATTACTCTCCACCGTGAAGAATTGATTACTCTCCTACGTCAAGTTTCGTTGTTCACCACCACAGATGAGAGCAAAGTCCGTTTTTCATTTACCGAAGGAGAGCTTCGCTTGACTGCGAAGAACGGTAGCATCGGGGAAGGCAAGGTCTGTATGCCGGTCAACTACACTGGCCCTAAACTGGACATTGGCTTTAGTCCACGCTCTTTTCTCGACATCTTGCGCCATATCAAAGATGAGACAATTCAATTTGAGGTTTCAGGTGGTCCCTACAATCCAAGTCTAGTCACCGACTCTTCGAAAGCAGAGTTTGTGATCATGCCGATGCGCCTGGATGATTAAAATTTCTCATGTGGGTTAAAAAGCTCTATCTACACCATTTCCGCAACTACACCCAGGCGGAGATCCATTTTTCCCCAGGAGTCAACTGGATCACGGGGAAAAATGGACAGGGCAAGACCAACCTGCTCGAAGCACTCTACCTTTTGAGCACGGGCCGCTCGTTTCGAACCTATCAGCTCAGTCAGCTGATTCAAAAAGGGGCCTCCTTTTTTTACTTAGAAGCAGAGATTGAGAAAGAAGGGGTTAACCAAACCCTCAAACTCTCCTTTGATGGGGAGAATAAGAAAGTGCAGTACAATGCCAGCACGTATTCCCATTTCACTCCCCTCATCGGCCTTTTGCCCCATGTACTCTACGCGCCCGAAGATATCGCTTTAATCGGAGGCGCTCCTCTTTTTCGACGGAAATTTCTCGATCTGCAACTGGCGCAGCTCGATCCCCTCTATCTGCATCATTTGGCTCGCTACCATAAAGCGATGCGGCAACGCAATGAGCTGCTCAAAAGGAAAACGGAAGAGGCCATTGATCCTTGGGAAGAGATGATGGCCCATAGCGCAGAGTATCTGATGCAGCAAAGAACTGAAATGATCGCTCAGCTACAGGGCCCTTTAAATGAGAAAATGCAGGAGATCTCGGACGGGGCCGACCCCATCGAGATCCACTACCAGAGCTCTCTTAAGCAGGGAGACGATTTTTTAAAGTATTGGCAAAAGACTAGGCGAAAGGATTTGCACATTGGAACAACCCTCAGCGGTCCTCATCGCGATGATGTTCACTTTTCAATGCAGGGACTCTCTGCTAAAGCTTTCGCCAGCGAAGGGCAAAAGCACTCCATCATTGCCTCCTTGAGACTATGTCAATGGAAGCATTTAAGTGGAATGCCGCTGATGAGCATCGACGATTTTGGTGCTCATCTTGATCAGGGACGGCAGACCAAATTTGAGCAGCAGCTTGCGACATTAGGACAGATCTTTTTGACCAGTCCAAATCCCTCTTATGAGATTTTTCCTCACAAGCAGATGATCGAAATCAGTTCAGGACAAGTGTTCCATATAGGCAGCGCCTAAGGGGAAAGAATAAAATCTTTATCCACCATTCCTAATGTCTTTTAACCAACGATTATGCTGGCCACACTTAATTACCTGAGTTTTGGTTTTATTTGCCTGATATTCAAGTTTTTCCGGCATTGTTTTGACTTTTCGCCTCGGCTATATCATCGTCCCGATATTGCCTTCGGCTTCAAAGTCAAAAAAATGCTCGGAATTTACTTGAATCTCATAGTAACTAAACTCAAAACTCAGGTTAATTGCTCAAAAAAAACCTGTCCTGAAGCGATCCATACAATCTTTTCACCTGTTGATGAAACGCGGGAGTCGATCCTAAAAAACAAGAAGAGTTGCGGGATTTCTCAAGGATTACCTAGAGTTTCGGGGAGGTTTGATGCAGATGGCGACCACCTATTTGCAATTGGGAAGAGCGGGCGAAGCACGGGAGATCCTACAGAAGTATCATGACCTGGATCCAACAGACCCGACAGTCGAATATTACCTCTCAATCGTCTGTGCGGAACGGCACGATTAGAACAAGTCTTGGGAATACCTCAAACAGGCTGAGCAGTTGACCGAAAAAAGAAACCACAAACCGCTAGAACTTCGCTCCCTGTGCAATAAACTCAGGACAGTTTGCCCAGAGTCATAAATATCTTTTCAGATATTTTTTCTTAGCGTAGACTGGTGATTATTTTAAAAGTAGTAACCTGAGGTTTGAGAATGAATAAGAATAACATCGGAGCGAGCCTTTGCGCTTGCTTATTTGCACTATCTCCTTTCGGATTACACGCAGAAACAGATTGTTGTATCCCCGACTATCAGCCAAGTACTCCACTCTGCGATGATGCCTGTGCAGTCTATCCAGCATTTGGAGGGATTGAACTTGACTGCGGTTGGAATGTTTTTGCATACGGAGAATTTTTATACTGGAAGCCTAATCGATTTACTAGTTTAGTCGTCGCTACTTCTGAAGCTAATCCCGCTGGAGGAACCATTCAAAAAGAATTCCACGAAAAATGGGGCCTACGCTCTGGATTTCGCGTAGGAATCGGAACGTCTCTCCATTGCTTTGATCATTGGATAGGGACCATCGACTACACTCGATACCATCACGACTTCTCAACAAATTTCTCTTCTGCAGCTCCAATTACCCTTGCTCCTACACGGGGAGGTATTCCAGCTATTTTTATTTATAACCGCATTAGAAATACGTCGACTTTTAACATTGACACAGTGGACATGAAGGTTCAAAGACCTGCCTATTTGGGTCAATCTGTTATTTATAACCTCGGATTTGGGTTATCTTGGTTAAGAAGGTATCAAGACATCGGTCAAGATCTTACCCTTGCCGCAAATGGTTTGTTAGATAATCAAAATTGTTTCATGAAATACGATGCAATTGGCCCTGCGGCAAAAATCGACGGAAGTTGGCTTTTGTGCTGGGGATTTCGTTTAATTGGAAAAATCGATCTTGCGCTTGTATATGCCTATAAAACTAAAGTCTCCCAAGTGGTATCTAGAGTTGGCCAGAGAGTTGCAACAACTACTTTCACCGAAAAACACCTACTTCCCCTAACCCGTGGGGGAATAGGTCTTGGCTGGGGCGATTACTTCTGCTGCAACCGTTATCATCTTGATTTATCAGTAGGATTTGACCTTTTCCATGAAGCCTCAAAGGTCAGTTCACCTGCACTAAGTCTAATGCTCGGAGCAGGGACTACCCTTTTGTATGGACTAGCGGTACGCGGACAATTTGATTTTTAATTTCAGGAGAAAAAAATGGCAGGAAAAACTATTGCAGGCACACTTCTTAATCTCGGGCTCATACAAATGGCTATTCAACCAACACAATTGGCCAGTGAAGAGCCCCCCTGTGCTCAAACTTGTTGTGAGGAGTGCATCATTCCTGGGGAACCATTAGACCCTTCCTTGATAAGTGCAGGATATCCCTATCCAGCAACTGTTAGGGTTTCAGATGGGTGGAATGTTTACGCAAAGGGAGAATTCCTCTATTGCGTGGCGAATGTAGGTATAGATGTCTATGATGTGGTTGCCACTACAACAAATGGACAGAGATCAAGAAGAAATGTCCAAAAACGATCCTGGAGCCCAGGTTTTAGAGTTGCTCTGGGAATGAATTTATGTCCAGTTGTTCTCGATGTGCAATATACAAGTCTGCACAACCATAATACAACTCGTTTTTCCGCAGGAAATAATGAAACCCTCTCCGTATTTCCGCCAGTAGCTGCAACGTTTGCAAATGTCAAAACAAAAATGGAACTTGATTCAGATGTAATCATCGCTTCTGCTCAAAAGCCAGTCTATATCGGCAAAAGAATCCTATTAAATGGATTTTATGGAATTCTCGGGGGATGGTACCAGCAAAATGTCACATCAGAGTTTTCTCAAATTAATGCCCCTCCTTCCACATTTTATAGTTCTAAACAAAAATATTGGAATATTGGTCCAGCCTTTGGCCTCTTGACAAAGTTATTGCTACCCTGTGGATTT
>JAGVJV010000039.1 GCA_020050965.1 Parachlamydiales bacterium | reverse complement strand
ACTGCTAAGTTATCTGAGTCAATTCTGGCGCTGAAAAAGTGGTATGAAGCAGGAGCAAAGGGCACGCCGCCATAAGTGAGTGTCTTCAAAGTAAGGATTCCTCTAAAAAGATTTGCGGCCAAGAAGACTTGAACTTCCACCGAGTTGCCCCGACAAGAACCTGAATCTTGCGCGTCTACCAGTTTCGCCATGGCCGCATGGGTCTTAATTCTACCTATAGTCTTCTAAAAATTCCACTAAATCTGTTACACTCCAGGTTTAGACTTTGAGGTGCAAAGATGTTTGAAAAAAAGAATGATAGTTTTACCCATTTGACAGAAGACAATTTTAATAATGGGGTTAGCAATGGACTGACGCTAGTCGACTTTTATGCTGATTGGTGCGGCCCTTGCAGGATGCTCACTCCAGTGCTGGAAGAGGTAGCTAAAGACGTTGCGGGGAAAGCAAAGATTGCAAAGATCGATATCGATCAAGCGCAAAAGACCGCATCTACTTATCAAGTGACCTCCATTCCGACGCTCATCCTCTTCAAGGATGGAAAAGAGGTTGGACGTCTCGTTGGACTTAGAGATCGAGACACAATTAAAGAGTTTATCCTCGTTGGTGCCCACAAGTGACAGATATTGCTGCTCCCAATCAATTTTCTCTCAAAGACGTTGGCTATGGAGCAGCGGGTTCCTGTGTATCGCTCACATTGGGATATGGGGGGATGCTTGGCGCCAAGCAGTTGATGCAATATTGGGGAGTCAAAGGAATAGAAACCCAATCCTATTTCTATCTCTACGAATTCATCGGAAAAATCGCCAACGGATTGCTGCGAACCATATTGAAATCGATGGCAGTTGTCTACGTGATCATTCTAGTTCCCATAATTGAAGAGTGGTTTTTCCGAGACCTGATCTACAAATGGCAGGAATCGGTCAGCCCGCCAGGAGAAAAATTGAGCACCAGGATCTATCGGGTCATTTCAAATGGCCTCATTTTTGGTGCCTTTCATTTTAGCCTTTTGCTAGGATGGTCTAATATCCCGATCGTCATTGTGAGCACAATCGCCGGGATTGCCTTTGCTCTACTCCGAGAATGGACAGGGAATCGATGGGCTTCAACGGTTGCCCATTCCCTGAATAATTCTGCGGTATTGTTTATTAACTTTTTTAGAATTTAGAGGTTGTATGTTTTTACGTTTATTTTGTTTAGCTCTTTTTGGCAGCCTATCTGCAGTCGCTGCTGAAGGAGTTCAGTCTGTCACTGAGCAGAATTTCCAGCAAGAAATCAAATCGGGAGTGGTCCTTGTCGACTTTTATGGTGCATGGTGCGGCCCCTGCAAGAGACTAGCTCCAGAGCTTGACAAAGCTGCTGCTAGCCTAAAGAAGGGCCAGAAGATCGTCAAAGTCAACATCGATCAGGCCCAGACTTTGGCAAGCCAATACAAAGTGAGCGCCGTCCCCACAATGATCCTGTTTAAAAACGGCCAAGAGGTGGACCGCACTCAAGGCTACCAGACAGAGGGTGACATCCTAGAATTCATCAACTCTGCTCAATAATCTCTAGTCCCGTGAAGCGATTAGCAGCCCTAATCGCTTCACGAGCTTGATGTAGGGTCTATAGGAATTTCCCCATGGCCCGATCATTGGGATGAGTAGGCTCGCCATCGGGGTTATTGAAGGGCATCTCTACATATCCAAGTCTCTGATAAAAAGGATAGCTATTAGGAGAAGCTTCTGTTTGAAGAAGTCTGATCCCTTGGTTTTTTAGCAGCTTTTCACAGCAGTTCATCAGATATTTTCCCATGCCCTGCCGCCGAAGTTGCTCATCAATGACGATGATCCGCAGTGCAGCTCGATGCTCTGGCCAAATTTGCACATGAGCATACCCAACGACTTTTTCACCTGCATACAACAACCAGTGTAGATGATCCTTATGATCCAAAGTCCAACCATAGGGGTCTTGAATGCCGATTCGATCAAAAAACTGCTTCTGCCTAAACTCTAGGGCTTCTTTTCTCTCCTTTTGTGAAGAGATCAGCCTTACTTGAAGGGACTGCCCAAACATCAAAGCATAGTATCCGCCATGATGATGTTCTAAAGATTCATAGAGCTTTCTAGCTGGATGATTTGTCTCTCCTGTGAAAATGATCAGCTTGCGCATCTGATGAAGATCCTTAGCATCTTTAATCAATTGGTGCATGACAGATTGTCCAAACCCTTTCCTTCTATGAACAGGAGTCGTATAGACCCCGCCAACTTGTCCTAGATCCATGGATTTTGCATTGAGCTCGGCCTTAGCCACTAATTTTTGTTCCAAAAAATACCCCCAAGAGATCTTCTCGGCTACTTTTTCTAGAAAATGTTCATGTAATTGCTCTTCTGATAGATCGTTTGAGAGTCCCTCTTCTTTTAAGTAGTCTATGCAGAGCAATTTCCACTGCGAATAATCTTCAGCGCCCAATAAGCGCACATGGGGATCACCGGATAGATTTTGTTGATTTATATCGACGGTATAGAGAATCTCTTTAGAAATGAATGTTTCGTGGTGGATAATCCCTCTTTTTTTGAGTAGCGCCCACAGATGCTGACAAAAATCCCATTCACCGAGCAATCCAAGAATCGGAAGCCTTTCCTCAAGGCAGCCATCCAAAATTTTTTCCAAAACCCACTCTTCAGTGCTCGTAGACTGAACAACTAAATTGCCACGACGTGTGAGGCAGAAAACGGTAACGATCTTTCCATCAGAGCGGATTAGCTTAAAATTTCCAGAATTAGGAGCAGCAGTCAGTTTAGGACCATGTATTTCGTAATTTCCTAAGAGAAAAAGAGAGAAATTCTCATTGCGCCGAAGGAAGGATAGAGCTTCTGGCAAATTTGACTCATCAAAACCTTCTATAGAATGATTGAGGATGGCATGGATTTTCTCTAAAAAGGGCTCTTTTGCTTTGCGGTAGTGCGCGCCAACTTGATTGGCCTCTATTGCAGCCTGTTTTTTCATCTCGGCATATTCTGCGACAGCCTCGGGATGGGCCCGCAGATAGTCCCTGAACTCAATAAATCTCTTCCACTCTCGGTTTTCAGGATAGGTCAGATGGACATGATATCTCCTTTTCCCTTCTTCTGGATCTGGTAATTCAGTCACAAAATAGAATCGATCAGTTGTACTAAAGGCAGGTCTAAATTCATAGCCAAGATCCTGCAGCTCCTTTGTAGCGCTTTCCATGTCCTCTTTTCGGATGGCGATAGCGATATCAATAATTCCCTTTCCGCCCAAATTTGGAATGGCAGTGCTCCCAATATGCTCTATCTTCAAAATATGATTCATCAGCGATGCTATTCGCGCTTTTTCCTGCTGGAAAAGCTGTGGGAAAAAGATTTGATAGGGCTTAAAGGTATATTTGCTCATGATGATTAATTCTACACTAGGCGATTATCAAAAGCCAAGGGGTCAACAGATTGTGCGCTCATGATTCCAAAATTCGTTCCGCCTCATTATTATGTTTATGTAAAAATCGCGAACGAAATATAAGGAAATAAAGATAACACAAATCAATAATTTTTATGAGTAGAGTGTCCGTAGCAGATTATCGTAAAGCAGCAAAACGCAAATTACCTCGGTTTCTATTTGATTACCTCGAAGGTGGTTCGTTTGCAGAACACACTATCAGCAAAAATCTCTCCGATCTCGCCGATGTAGTGTTAAAACAACGTGTTCTGAAAAATATACAGGATCTAAGCCTTGAAACTGAGATATTTGAACAAAAACTTTCTATGCCGGTTGTTATAGGACCTGTAGGCATAACAGGAATGTATGCACGGCGTGGAGAAGTGCAAATGGCAAAAGCTGCTGAAAATAAAGGAATTCCGTTTACACAATCAACGGTTTCACTGTGTTCAATAGAAGAAGTGGCATCCAACAGCAAGCAGCCTATATGGTTTCAATTATATGTACTGAAAGATCGAGGTTTTATGAAGGATGTGCTTGAAAGAGCACAAGCGCTTGGAATTAAAAAACTCGTTTTCACTGTAGATGTGCCCGTGGCGGGTGCGCGCTATCGAGACTCTCATTCGGGGATGGAGGGCTCTTATGCAGCTCTACAACGTATTCTGCAGTCGATGTTAAATCCTTCCTGGACTTTTTCTGTTGGTATCATGGGCCGCCCGCATGATATGGGAAATCTCTCACATTATTTGGGAAAAAGGCTTGAACTTGCAAACGCTGCGAAATGGATAAAGCAAAATCTTGATCCATCGATTAGTTGGAGTGATCTTGAGTGGATACGCGATTTTTGGAAAGGTTCAATCATTATTAAAGGAATTTTAGATCCTGAAGATGCGAAAGATGCCGTTAGATTTGGCGCGGATGGTATCGTGGTTTCTAATCACGGCGGGCGGCAATTAGATGGAGTTTTATCCACAGCTAAGGCGTTGCCCATTATTGCTAATGCAGTTGGGGATGATCTTTGCATTCTTGCAGATTCTGGAATACGCTCAGGACTGGATATCGTTCGTATGCTCGCATTAGGAGCCAAAGCCGTGCTTCTAGGACGTGCAGCTATTTATGCTTTAGCAGCAGCTGGTCAACCAGGAGTTGAGCATTTATTAGATATTCTTGCGGAAGAAATGAGAATTGCAATGACATTAAATGGTGTTAGCAAAGTAACGCAAATAAATAAAGCAAATCTAGTATAAGAACCTATCGATTTTTTCCCCACCCGATGACGTTGTCAAGGATGGACCAGCGAGGCTGAGAAGGAGTGGCGACGCCGGTTTTGCCGAGGATCCAGACGTTGTACTGGGCGTCTTTGAAGCCATCGTTGGTTTTGAGGGTGAGCCAGGTATTCAAGTAGCTGAGGAATTCCGGATCGCCTAGTCTGATCGGGTAGCCTAGGGTTTCGACGCCGAGGGCGGGTTTTGGGTAGACCACTTCGAATTTGGGGTGGGCAAGGCTCCAGGCGATTGCCTCTTGCTCATCCCAAATGAGGATATCGGCAGGAGGGTTCACTTGATCAAATTCGTCGTAGTCCTCGAGCAGGACGATTTCGTGATCGGGGAAATTTTCATAGGCAATTCTCTGGTAGGCGCTATGAGTGAGGGCGCCGATTTTGAGTGTTCGATCGCCTTGCACTTTTTTCAATGTCGAAACATGCTTTCTCATTTTGTCCGGAGTGACAAAGACGATTCTGGCCTCGAGAATGGGGGTGGGAAAGGACATCGATTTTAAGCGCGATTCAGAGATCGAGATTGAGGACATGGCGATGTCGAAGACGTTATTGCTCAGCTGCTGATCGAGATTGCGGTAGACGATGGGGATAAAGTCAATCTGATCGCATCCTAAGTCGTAGCAGAGTTGGTAGGCGAAGGCAACATCAAAACCGACGAGCTTTCCTTCATTGTTAAAGAAACAGAAAGGTGTGGAATTGGGATCGTAACCGACGCGGAGTGTTTTGGTTCGGGCGATCCGCTGGAGGGCCGATTCAGTGGAGGGGGTTGCGGGGGGCACCTTAGTGAGGATATTCACTTTCGCATCCGATTCGATTTTTAGCTCGAAGATAGTTTTGGTTTCATTTTTAATGGTCGGAAGGAAATTGAGGAATTTGAGGCCGCTGAAAATGAGGAGGACGGGCAGGACGGTAAAAGCTGTTCCAAAGACCAGTTTTTTCCAATTAAAGCTGAGGAGGCCGCGGCCAGCAAGCATGATTAGGAAGGCGAGAGTGGAGATCAGCATGGCGGAGACCATCGATTGGAAACCGGCTGTGAACGGAATGACGGCGAGGTAGAGGTTGATTGCGTCGATCGGCAGGCCAAGGGTATCGAGGATGAAGGTCAAGCTGTTGATCCAGGAGCCGAGGCCGACGGCGCCGAGACAGGTGAGGAAGGTGGTGACGAGCAACTTGAGTTGCTCGGGGAAACCCAATTTGACAGAGAAGAAGACGGCGGTGAAAAAGACGAAGGCAGCGGTAAAGATCGATCCAAGAGGGAGGTTGAAGATGATCGAGACGGTTCCTTGGACTTGGCTTTGTACATTTTCATCTTTGGGATAGAGCATCTGTACTTCGCGTCGGATGATGTTGATGATATAAGGCAGGGCGACGATGGTCATCGCAGTCGTATAGGTAAGAATCAACACAGGAACAAGGTTTT
>JAGVJV010000215.1 GCA_020050965.1 Parachlamydiales bacterium | reverse complement strand
TGGCATAGGAATTGGGGCCATTAATTTTAGAAAAGCTATAGCAGAAAAGTTTTCTGAATTTTCTTCTCTAGCTCAATTCGGTGACGGCAAAATAGTCGATTACGTCCCTTCAGGCAGATCCGATGTGATCCTCTATGATACGCCCGATAAGATCTTCAAATCTAAACTTTACGAAACATTTTTCCATATATCGGCAGAAAAAAGTGAGACTGTTGGCCCTGCCCAAAAATTACTAGCCAAAGCCACTGTGAAAATGATGGTAACACTTCTGGATAAAATCCCACTGCATTCGTGGAGGGACAAACAAACTGATCCTACGATCCGAGAATTGACGCAAACTGCAATGTTTAGACTTTCCCAGCACATTGCAACAGCAAATAACAGCCTCGGGGACTTTAAAAAATTTACACAAGCTCTCGACCGTGCTCATGCAGAAATGGCCCTCCTACTAACTCTCTACATGCCATTTTCTCCTGATTCGTTCGAAAACGATTTCAGAGCATTCATACGACCTCTTTTTCCCGATTCGATCCACCCTAAAACTGTCGGCGTCGCCAAATCGGCTATGAATGTCTTTGCAGGAGCAAATGCGGCAGTGATAAAAAATAACCCATCGCCTGTGAGAATCTTAGGCTCGCATACTTACTATGAAGAGGTAGAACTCGCTGGGCAGACAAAAACTCTAGATCAGGCCTTAGAAGATCCCTCAATTGAAAAAGTGGATCTCTATGTGGGAGAATTCCATCATAATATTGAAATAGATCCTATGCATACCCATTATCGAAAAGGGACCGTAGCAGCAGATATTAGAAAAATATTTGAAAAAAAGCCCCGAACCGACGCTTTGACTGTCGTCATCGACGTTACAATAGACTTCATCCAATCAGAAGATCTTAAAGCGCTATTTAAAGAATTTGAAAATGAGATCAAGGCTGGAAAGCTCAATATCGTCTGCATTAGAAGCGGGCAAAAATTTGACATGGTTGGATTCGACAATTATTATGGATCGGCATTCTATATCGTCAATAACGGGGATGAAAAATGGGAAAGCTTTAATAAAATTAAGACTGATAAAGTTTATCAAACCGATGAACTTTCCTTACAATTTTTCTCTTGGATGGCAAAAACTGGGTTTCAAATTACCGATCAATATAAGAGGCTCATTTTTAAAAATACAAAAAAAATCATGCAGCTTGTCCCTGAAGGGCTCAAACCACAACCAGGTAGAGCAATGAGCATTAGCGGATTTGATGATGATGTCCTCGCCCCCTTTTTCGAAGTCACTATGCATATCACAAGCAATGGAATAGAGGGATTAGATCCGACAAGCCCTGATTATAAAAAAGGGAAGCAAAAGCTTGAGTACGATCAAGAGGATCTGCGTCTGAAATTGCAAAAGATCCTCTTAAAGACCTTTATTGATCACGACAAACTGATCTTTATGCGCGGCAGCTTTGGATTTCATCATCCCAATCTTACCTGGATTGATCCAAAGTTTAGGATTAATCCCGGATTAGATCCAAGTGATATTCCTCTCTATCAGGAATTTTTCCAAAAAGCAGCAGCGGTTTTATCACACTATGAAAAAACAGGTAAAATCGTTTAATTAAAATTCAAATTCCAGCACTATTAAGGGGATGAAAAGGCCTCCCCTGCTCTTCTTCTTTTTGCTTGCTCTTATTGCTCTGCTTTTAGCTCCTAATGTGTTTCCATCGATCAGGCTTCTCACTTTTTCACCGTTTTTCGCTCTCGTCTTTTTGAGGAAGAATTTTTTAACTAGTTTGTGGATCGCCTGTCTATCCGGCCTGATCCTCGATCTTTTTACCGTCGATATCCGTTTTGGGGTCTTTGCCCTTTGTAGCGCGGCGACTGCTGCTGTGACATATAAATTCAAGAGCTACTTCTATGAAGACAACTTCTTCTCCATTCCCCTCTTTACAGCGCTGATCTCGACCGTCTTTTCTATTATTCAATTTGTCTTGCTTCAGCACCCTGTCTCATTCAATCTTTTGCTTATGCCTCTTCTCGATGCAATCTATGGTTTTGTTTGGTTTACAGCCCCAAGAATGGTATACTGCAGATTATGGAATTAATCGATGTAGCAAAAGAGGCAGCTCTAGAGGCGGGCGAGCTCCTTAAAGAGGGGTTTGGGACGGCCTACCATATTGAGTCCAAATCGGGCGATCAAAATCTGGTTACCGAGTATGACATAGCCTCGCAAAAGCTGATCATCGAGCGGATCAAAAGTCATTTTCCCATGCACCGTTTTCTGGCCGAGGAAGAAGATGTGCACGACACCGCTGATGATGAGATCATTTGGATCATCGACCCCCTCGATGGGACTGTCAATTTTGCCCATAATATTCCTTTTTTTGCTGTCAGCATCGCAGCTGCGCGTAAGAGGGAGCTTTTAGCAGGAGCGGTCTATAATCCCCTTCTGGGCGAGCTCTTTTTGGCTGAAAAGGGCGGAGGAGCTTTTCTCAATGGACGCAAATTGGCCGTGACGAAGAACAGATCCTTTGAGAAGGCTCTTCTTTCGACAGGTTTCCCCTATGATGTGGGTCAAAATCCCCTCCACTGCATCGACCGGTTTGCCAAAATGGCAGCCATGGGGGTCCCCATTCGGAGACTGGGCGTCGCCTCGCTCGATCTCTCATATGTCGCTGCAGGACGATTTGATGCATTTTGGGAGGTGGGACTCCAACCATGGGACATGGCGGCAGGCAAGCTCATGATTGATGAGGCAGGTGGTCGTGTGAGCCATTATGACGGCTCTGAGCATGAGATCTATCGCTATCTTCCCACGTTGGCAACCAATGGACATCTTCACGAGCTCATGATTTCCTATTTGAGGGAGGATTTGCAATGATCATCGATGGTAAAGCAGTTGCGAAGAATATTGAAAATTCCTTGAAAGATGCCATCGGACATCTGAAAGGAAGGAAACCTGCCCTGGCGTTCGTTTTAGTTGGCGATAACCCCGCCTCGGTTGCCTTTATTCGGATGAAGAAAAAGAAGTGCCACGAGGTGGGGATCCTCTCGGTCGATCTGGAATTGCCCAGCACCATTTCTGAAGAGTATATGCTGGGAGAAATCGAGCGGATGAACCAAAACCCGCAGATCGATGGGATTTTGGTGCAACTGCCGCTGCCGTCCCACATCAAAGTTGACAAGATTTTAGAGGCAATCGATCCACGCAAAGATGTCGATGGGTTCCATCCACTCAATATGGGCAGGCTGCTCCTCGGCGAGAAAAAAGGGTTTTTCCCCTGCACTCCCTATGGGATCTCCATTTTGCTCCATCGCTCAGGGATTTCGGTCGCAGGCAAGCATGTGGTGATTTTGGGGCGGAGCAATATCGTCGGTAAGCCTTTAGCTGCGCTATTGATGCAGAAAGAAAAAGAGGCCAATGCGACAGTCACCATCGCCCATAGCGCCTCAGAGAATTTGCAGGAGCTCTGTTTGTCGGCAGATGTTTTGGTGGCGGCGATGGGCAAGCCCCACTTTGTAAAGGCCTCGATGGTCAAAAATGGGGCTGTGGTGGTCGATGTAGGGATCAACCGGGTCGAAGGGAAAATCGTCGGCGATGTGGACTTCGATGAGGTCGCTCGCAAGTGCAGCCACATCACTCCTGTGCCAGGCGATGTCGGGCCGATGACCATTGCGAT
>JAGVJV010000071.1 GCA_020050965.1 Parachlamydiales bacterium | reverse complement strand
TTTAGCTCCCTTGGGGCTTCCTAGTTTTGCCAAAATCGCATTTTCCTCTCTTTTCAAGTGGAGAGTTCCCAAAATGAGAGTGACAAAAATAAAGGCGCAGCAGGCAGCTAGAAATGCGGTCACCCCTTTTTTCCGCTCTTTAATCTCTTTTTTCGACAAAGAGTTTTGCCGAAACTGGGCGCTTTGGTGGTCTTTTTTTGCAGCATCAAAGGCGAGACCAATAGGGACGGCATATTCTGCCAGATGGGGCTCTTGTAGTTCAATCGGAAGGAAGGGTGTAGGAAGATTGCTTTTTCCTGTGTGTAGGATGGCCTCGATATCGGGGAACTTTTTCTGCATGTAAGCGCACATCCGCTCGAAATCTTGTGTCTGCTGCACTTGTGAAGCGGCCAATCTACCATCTTTAATCACGATGAAAGTGTGCTGATCTTCGTTGCAATGATAGACAAAAAGTGAGGGAAGATCGGGGAAAAAGTGGGTGGCAAAGCGAAAAAGGGCCGACGGGACCGAGGAAACGGTGTAGGGATCGAGATCCAGTTCTGCGAGCTCTGTCAAATGTCTTTGCAAAGCATTCTGCGACGAAGCCAATAAGATCACTTCGGTTTCGTACAAAGTTGGTAGAAGAATGAGCTCGTCTTGAGAAAAAGGGAGGAGCGATTCTACTTGGAATGGGAGTGCTGCTAAAACTTCCCGTTTAGTTTTGAGTTGAAGAGAAAGGGTTCTTAAAACCACATCGCGAGCTTCAAGCCCTGTGACGATTTCAGCTTCCGTGTAAAGCGGATTTACATCATCTCCTAGTTCAGAAAGCCGCTCAATCTTGAGTAAACTTTTTTCTTTACGAATCAAGGCGAATTGCGATGAATAATAGCCTAAAAAAAACATTTGAAATACCTTCTCTCCTATGATACTCGAAGGAGAGGTTTTTCTGAAATTGAATCTGTGCTACAATGAATGAATGCTTTATTTAATCAAAGCCATTCATTGGTTCTTTTTGGCCTACACGCTGATTTTGCTTGTCCGGATTATCGGTTCCTGGCTCCCTAAGTATACTTATCACCCGATCATGCGCTTTGCCCGATCGATCTCCGATCCCTACCTCAATCTATTTCGGCGTATCATTCCCCCAATCGGCGGCGCCCTGGACCTCAGCCCAATGCTGGCCTTTTTTGTCTTACAAATTCTTGAACGGATGGTGCAGTGGTCTCTTATAAGTCTCCTTTCCAATTAGGCTCACTTTCCCTTCCCAATAATGTCTTCTGTTCTGCCTTGGCCGGCTGCTCTGATCTCCCTTTTCGACGGATGACAAGTCGCTACCGCCCAGGGATGATTTTTTGCGAAATGGTCAAAATGGATGCCCTCATCCGACACGACCCCCATACTTACCGGATCCTCGACTATGAAACCTCGATGCATCCGATCGGAGCACAGCTGTGCGGAAGTAAACCTAAGCTCGCTGGACCATGTGCCAAAATCATCGAAGAGCTGGGATTTGATGTGGTCGATTTGAATTGCGGCTGTCCTGTCGATAAAGTGACCAAGGACAATAGCGGTTCAGGATTGCTCCGCTACCCTGAGCTAATCGGCGAAATTCTCTCCAATATGAGCGCAGCTGTAAAAATTCCTGTTACTGTGAAAATACGAGCCGGTTGGGATGAAAACTCGATCATTGGGCCATTAGTGACGGAGATCGCCGAAAAGGCTGGAGCGAAAGCGATTTTCGTCCACGGGCGAACCCGCAGCCAAGGTTACACCGGTCCCGCAAAATGGGATTACATTACTGAATGCAAAAAAGCTGCTAAAGAAATTCTCGTCTTTGGCAATGGCGATGTGGTCGATCACACGAGCGCAGAGAAAATGTTTGCCCAGACAGGGTGCGACGGGGTTCTCCTTTCCAGAGGGACATTCGGAGCCCCTTGGCTTATCGAAGATATCATCCGCCATTTTCAAGGGGAATCCGTCGCAGAAAAAAGCGGTCTTGAGGTGCGCGATGTATTTCTCGAGCACCTAGATCACATTCTCACCTATCAGCCCGAGAGGAAAGCTCTCCTCGATTTGCGGAGGATCGGCTCATGGTATCTGAAGGCTGGGCATGGAGTGAAAAAACTCAAAGAAATTGTCGCCAAAGCTGAAGATTTGGAAGAAGTGGCTGCCACAATTCGCTCCTTCGACTGGGAATAGCGTGGAATTTTTTTGTTTCTTGGGTTAGTTTACGCTTATGCCCGCAATAGAGACTTTAGCGCTCTCCCATTACTACCGCCTTAATCGAGCTGTCGATCAGATCTCCTTCCAGGTGAAGGAAGGGACTGTTTTTGGGCTACTGGGGCCCAATGGCGCCGGCAAGACGACGACCATTAAAATGCTCACGACCTTATTGCCGCCCACTTCTGGAACAGCAAAAGTGCTCGGCCATGACATCATTGAAAATCCTGAAGCGGTACGCCAAAAGATCGGCTATGTTCCTCAGCTCATCTCAGCAGATGGGGATCTCACCGGATACGAAAACCTCGTTCTTTCTGCCAATCTTTATGGGCTCAATGTGGAGAAGCGGGAGAAGCGGATTGAACTGCTGCTTGAATTCATGCATCTGAAAGGCGATGCAGATCGACTTGTGAAGCAATATTCTGGCGGAATGATTCGGAAATTAGAAATTGCTCAAGCGCTGCTTCATCATCCAAAAGTCCTCTTTCTCGATGAGCCGACCGTCGGCTTAGATCCGAGTGCGAAAAAAGGGATCTGGTTCATCATCGACGAATGGGTCAAGAATTATAATACGACCATTATGATGACGACCCACGATATGAATGAGGCCGATAAACTGTGTGATATCCTGGCATTTATGCATCAAGGTCATGTGATCGTCATGGATACTCCAGACAAGCTCAAAAGTACTTTAGGCGGTAATGCGACACTCGATGATGTGTTTATCCACTATACCGGCGCATCTGTAAACCAAGGCAACATCAACCATGTTCAGGATACCAGACGGACAATTTCTCATTTGGATTAGACAATTCAGGGGGATCGTCCAAGCTGAAATGCACAAGATCCGTCGTGAGCCCTCCGAGCTTTTCATTCGAGCTACCCAATCCTATTTTTGGGTGATCATTTTCGGACAGGCCCTCAGCAATCTCAAATCGGTTTCCATTCAATCGCATACCTATCTCGACTACATGTTTCCTGGAATTACAGCGCAGAGCATTCTCTACATTTCGATCTTCTATGGCTTAGCAGTGATCTGGGAAAAGGATCTGGGAACGCTCCATAAGACCCTCGTCTCTCCTGCTCCCCGCGTCATTTTAGTGCTAGGCAGAGGCTTTGTCGGCGGCCTTCGTGGACTCTCTCAGGTCGTCTTGCTTTACCTTTTGCCTCTTTTTCTCCCGATTCAACTGAGAGGTGAGTTTTTTAGTATTCTTTTGATCATCCTCTTATCCCTTCTCATTGGCGGAACATTTTCAGTTTTCTCCATGATCATCGCCGCGCTCGTAAAGAGAAGAGAAAGATTTATCGGCATTGGGCAGGCGATGGTCATGCCCCTCTTTTTCATCAGCAATTCCCTCTATCCACTCGATGCGATGCCCCACTGGGTGAAAATCGCCTCCCTCTTCAATCCACTCACCTATCAAGTCGATGCCCTACGTACCTTGATGATCGCTGATTGGCCTGGCCATTTTGCATTATGGATCGATTTTTCTGTGACCATCGCAGTCTTTATCGCGCTCATTTTCATCGCCAAAAAACTCTACCCAAAAATTTTGTACTAATGATTGAGTTAAGGGCAAAATTTGAAGGACGAGTTCATGGAGTTGGCTTTCGAGCAACGACGGCTGAATTAGCCCGAAAGCTAAATCTAAAAGGGGTGGTCAGCAATAAGAGCGACGGTTCAGTAGAGCTCATCGCCCAGGGGGAAAAGCCAGCCTTGGAAGAGCTCATCGCTCAGCTGCAGGCCCTTTTTGGTAAAAAATATATTGAGAAATTCCATCTTCAATATTTAAAACCTGCCAAAATCTTCTTTCATTTCTCTATAGAATAATCATTATATTTTATTTGCGTTATAAACAGAGTAATTGCATAATATTCGATATTAAATATTAGAGGTGAAAATGTTATTAGAAGTACATAGATTATTCAACACTGTCTGGTCCGCGGCCGAAGAGGCCTGGGAAAATACGGAAAAATTAAGGCGTGGGGCAGCTAATTTTGTAGGGATGGGTGATCCGCTAGATAAAAGGATTGTATTCAAAGAGATGCCATTAGAGGTGACAACTGTACAATTAGATAACGTTCATGTTCCAGGAAATATCCTCGAATTGGTCCTTAAAAAATTATCACTAAAAGAGGTGCTTAGTGCGCGCCTAGTATGCAAAGCTTTCAATAAGTTTGCTTCTAGAATTTCTTTTTGGAATTCTTTTGATTTAAAGTACATGTTTCCAAAGGCGAAATTTCTATTGAATGAGGGTGATCAGCCTGTTTGTAGCATGGAAGATTACATTGTGATTAAACGGATGGCAACTTTGGTCGAAGGTAATAAGAATATCACTTTCTTATCAGTCTCAGAAAAAGAAAGTTTAAATGAATATGCTAATTTGAATAATGTCACAGTAATGCCATCTATTAAAGAAGAGATCGGCAATGCCACCCAACGATCCATCATGGCCATTTCAAATGGGGTGATTGCTGGAAGTAAAGATGCCACCTTAGAGCGTAGAAAAAAAATTGTTGAAAATTTACATTGCGAGCCTGCAACAGCGCTGGCTTTAACCGCTCTAGGAATAAGACAGCCTGAAGGCGAGCAAATTTTTGATACTAATACTGCTTCAGTCTGTGTTGATCAAAAATTAGAAGGGAAGAAAATTTATTCGGTAGTTGGAGGAAATCAGGAAAAGGGTTTATATGTTTACGATTTTGATCTCTCCGTCGATCATGAGCAACCCTTCCATGGCATTGCATGCATGCGGATATTAAATTCTAAATAATTCATTCCTTCAATCGTTTCTCAAAGATTTTGAGTAGACGCTCGATTTCAGCCGGTGTCTCCTGAAAGGATGGCGGCCGGCAGATCCCCTTTTTTCCTCTTTTGACTATCAGCTGGATGAATTCCTCGATTGAAAGAGTTTGGGCGCCGAGGTATTGGCATTGACGGGCAAGACCTGTATCGGATGTGACGACAGTTAAGATCTTAGGCGCTTTGCTGATTTCAATGAGTTCTAGAATGTATTGATCGGCAGTTTGTCCTTTAGGGGCGTAGAGGACATCGAGATGTTCACAGTGGGCGCATTGGGCATAAGGGCTTATTTGCTGGGCGCTATCGAAGATGATGAAAACGGTCGCTCTGAAACAGCCCAATTCCTCATCGAGCGTCTCGATAAAGGCATTTCGCATCTTTTCGAGAGATCCTTTTTTCAATCCCTGAATGCGAAATAAGAAGTTGTAGCCATCAATGAGAAAAGACACTGCTATCTAGATAAAGAAGGATTTTGTCTAGGGCTTTGCGTCGATGGGAGATCCGATTCTTGACCTCTTCCTCTAGTTCAGCGAACGTCTTATTGTAGTCATGTTTTTTGAAAAGGCAGTCATAGGCAAACCCTTGGCCGCCCCGCTCTTTTTCAAGAATGGTCCCTTCGCATCGTGCAGAGGCCGTTTTAACGAGTCCTTCCGGCGAAGCCAAGGCAATGCAGCACTCATAGTAGCCATCGCGCTGTACCTCTTTTAAATGGCGCATCTCGTGGAGCAGTTTTTTTCGGTTCTCTTTTTCAGTCGCCATTTCGCTAGCATAACGGGCAGAAAGGATTCCCGGAGCGCCATCGAGTGCAGGAATCACTAACCCTGAGTCATCGGAAATGACCCACTCATCGAGCATTTTGGCCGCATCGACTGCTTTGATGACTGCGTTTTCCTCAAAGGTGCTTCCCGTCTCAGGCGGAGGGGTGTAATCGGGAAAATCGATCAAAGAAAACAGGTCGATTTTAGGATTTCCTCGTAGCATCGAGCGGAATTCTCGGATTTTGTGGACATT
>JAGVJV010000141.1 GCA_020050965.1 Parachlamydiales bacterium | reverse complement strand
TAGTGACTGAGGCAGCTGCGGCGAATTCTTCTGCAGATGGAGCTTTGGTTGCGATATAGGCATCGAGGTTGTCGATGACCGGACCTTGGAGCGACGGCATGTTTGTTAGTTTTAAACAATGCTCATAGGCTTGCGAAGGTTCAAGTACTGACGCGGGCTCACGGACCTGAAGCAATTCCCTAAAGGTTTCTTGTTCTTTTGAAATCTTTTCGAAGTGGGGCTTTAAATCGAGTGCATGGATCTTAAACTTATTGAAAAGGACTCTTCGCCTGTACTCTTTTTCCTCTTTTTCTTCCCGATAATCCCACCCGCTATAGGACGTTTCTGCAATGGTTTTTTGGAGCTCTTCTACTGAAGGAAGCGGATCCGAAGTAGTCAGAACAAAGGCCAGCACTTGCGCTAGCACCCTAGAGTGTTGAAAAACCTTGCCCGTAGCAATCAAGCTCAGAGCTATCAGAAGTTCATTGCAGGCTTTTTCATCGTTAAAGCTTGGAGGCAACACAATCCCGGTTAGGACTTGATAGGCCTCATTGTAATTTGAGTTTTGAATCGCTTCATATATTTTATAAAAATCTCTTCCCCCTAATTCCGTGCGCAAAAGTAAAGGTTCTGATGTCGAACTCCCACTGCTTAGACCTGCGAAGAAAAGATCATGGTCGGATTTATCGGAGGGTTCAATGAAGTCAGCATAGGGAGGGCTCATCATTACAGTAGGGGGATTGGAGATTGGACCTTCCATCCCTAGATATATCTTGATGAGCTGCTCCTCGGTTTTCGTCAGCGCCAATTCGGGGATCAGATCCTGCTGATGGAGATATCTGCGGTAGAGCACTGACTTCTTAGGTGGAGCATCTTTGCCGAAGTCTACATGCTGACGGACCTGCGCAGCATAAGCAATCATCTGCACTGCAACCGCTTCCGGAGAATGATCATCATTGTGACCACTTAGCTCGCCGATCCTCTCAAGGAGATTAAATTCTTTTTTAGAATAGGCCCCCCGCTGCCCACCATAACCGCGGATGAGGTCTGCAGATCGTTTATAGTCGTGGTGCCATAGATAGAGCATCGCCAGTTGCAAACGCCCTTCCATTGTTCTGGGAATCAATTTTTGGGTTTTCTTATCGACATTGAATAATGCGAATCCCTCAGTGTTAAAGCGAATGGGGTTTGCATCGGGATCAAGAGCGCTGTTTGAAGAATCATAATAGGGTTGGACCGGGATAACGATGACTTGCTCTGTAGCCCCGTCCCGATCAATCCGATCGAGCACCTGATAGTTATCGATATTCCCTAAGGAAGGATGGCGCTGCAAGGGGCTAAGGAAAAATCCAGGTAGTTGGTCACATTTGATTTGCCGGTCCACGGTGAAAGAAAGACCAATTCGGGGCAGCTCAATCGATGAGAGCAAGCCGCTTTTCGGATCGACCCAAGCGAGGGTCCAAGAGGGATCTTCCATGATATTCAGATAAGCAAATGCGCTATTCTTCTCCGTCTTAGCTAAGATGAGATCGCTCTTGTGAACAGTCGCCTTATCTCCTTCATAGCTGATCCGATAGAGCTGTCGATCGGTTTTTTTGTCCAGAATCAGCGTCTCCTCAGCAGAGTACCAAACGTGGTGATTCTGAATGAGGGCCTGGTTATTAAATGCAACATTACTGGGCTCATCTTGAAATTGATACCAACGCCCATTGATTTGGCGTAAAATAGAGTAATTTTTCACCATCATCACCATGCCATTTGGAAGGGTGAACTCAAAGGTTTCGGAATCGGTTTGAATAGCCTGAATCTCACCAGGATTATTGACCAAACTTCTTTGTTCAAGACGCCCCACTATTTCGGTCGGCAGTACGCGCGGCAGCTTTCCAAGTTCATAATAACGGCCCTTGAGCACATCGACAGTCATGCGACCATCGCTACTTTGGAAGAGGGGGAAATCTCCATGGAGCTGCCAGGTTGTCTCCATCTTGTGATGGGGGATAGATGTACGCACAGCCTGATTGAGATAGCTATCCCGATCAGGACCTGTAAATGCTTCATGGATACGAGCCCGATTCTTTAGAACTAAATCGCGACGAAATTCATCTTCAAAAGGAGATAGCTCGTTCGGATAGAGATCGAAATGAATCGCAGCAGTTACAATATCGACAGGATCTTTGGTGGTTCTTGCCAGAAGGTAGTAGAGATGGGTGCGCTGCTTCCTTGTGAGGGTGGGGTCCTCAAGAAGCTTTCTCAATTTAGGAATCGGATCCATGATTCCCTGCTCTAGATAAAGCCGACATTTTCCAGCCAAATCTAAGAAGAAAGTGGCCATTTCGATATTGCCCAGCAGCTCTCCATAGTGGGAGTATCCATTATCAATTAGGCTTGCCAGACTCTCTGCCAGTGCCCTTAGCTCTTCAGGTTTTCTCTTTTGAACTTCCTGAAGCAGTAGCCCTTGTTCGAAAAGCATGTAAGTGAAGAGATCTCGATACATAGGCTGCTGCAATAACATCGCATTATTGTGGAAATAGCTAATGGTCTCTTCAATCTGCAGATCTGCCTTGCTGCTTAGACCAAGTAGACGCTGGACTGTCTCTCTAGGAAAATCCTTGATATTGTGATATTCAGGCATGGTTGTTCTAGCATTTGCCCAAAATGAAGGAGGCGTCTTCAGCAAAAGACGTCCATTAGGAGTTCTTCTGTATCGGTAAATATTGCTACCATCATCACCACGACCAACCGATTGAAGCTCAGCAAACCCATAGGCACTGCGCAGCTTTTCGTCATGTTCTCCATAAGCTTCTGTGAGGCCATGGACAGGAAGGACATACCAGGGCCCTTCGGTTTGCCAGACTAATCCCTGATTATATTGCGCGGCATCCCCAGCACTAGCTCCATACTGCCCATAAGTGAGATCCCAGAAATAGAGATTCCCCTCATCGGTCTCCCGTTTTCTTCGAAAAAAATGGCGCGTTGGTCTCTGACTCAGTCTCGTCTTTAGATCAAGCTCTTTCGCGCTCTCTTTTGTAGAATGGAACAAATAGGGGCGGTCGGTACTCCACCCACCTGTAAAAAGATAATTAGTGATGAATGATAAATCCCATAAATGAAAAAAGATCTTCGGCAGTACACCTCTAAGCCTGCCAGAATGAGCGGGTTTTAGTTCTTCCAAGGGATTGCTTGGATTTGGAAAAGAAGCCGAGACAGTCCAATAGCTCTCTACTTGATACTGATCGGCCAAGGCAGCGATTGCCACTGCTGTAGGAGAAGCTTTGCGCAGGAACGGATGGATTTTGAAAATTTGCTCTAGACTCTCGGGGTGATTTTTCAGATAATCGATTGTCCATTCGACAAGCTGCCAATTTCTCCGAGCACCCCAGTCGTGAGAATTTTCTTTTAGCTTCCTTTGAGCCAGCTCTACATTCTCACTGATGCGGACATAAGGGGTGGAAACCCAATGATTCGCAAACCCAGCCGGCGCCCATTCAAAACCAAAAAAAGAGGGAGTGATAGTCTCATCAGAAGCATCACGGACTTTACGTGGGAAGTCTGTTGTAATTTGTTTTCCCTTGTTTTCCCCTTTTGGATCAACGACCTTCCAGTACTCTCGGATTTTAAGTAACTCCGCTTCCAATGACGGGTCATCTAAACGGCTATAGGCAGTCATCCCATAGAGAATAATCGCCATCTGCTGCTGAAGCATATTGGGAAGCTCAATTCCCACCGTGTCGCTAAACTGTCTGGCGATCGAATCGGCCACTGTTAGGAGTTTGATTGCAACGAGTGCATCTTTGATCGGCAGGCGCATAGTCCGAGCCTCCTCAGCTGAGAAAACAGGATAGAGAGTCCATTGAAAGTCATTTGCAATTTTAACCAGAGAATCGACAAATTCCAGAGCCTGCTGAGGGGTAATCCTCTTGGCAATAGATGATCCTAATTTCTCTGTCGACAAGAGCTCATCCAGAGGCAAAGACCGAGCAAATTCATGCGCTGCAATCCGTACATATTCTTCCTTCCCCTCGAGATTTCCCTGCCTTAACTTTTGAGCAACCACTTTGGCCATCTCTGGATCAGTAAATGGCCCAATGGTGATCCCATCATACTTGGGTGCTGGTGGGATGCCTTCAGATTTCTTTAGCTCGATAAATTTGCCATTTACCTTAGAAAAGGAGAGATCGGCAGGGTTTGCTAAAGTTTTGACCTGATAGATTCTCTCCTTTGCTAAAGAAGCCCGACTTTCAAATTCTTTCTGTGTAACGCCCTCGATGATCTGCTCCATCCGAATGCGCACTAAATCCAGCTCTTCATTGCTCATATAATTGCGCTCTGGAGCTGCTGCGAAAGTGGCATCCTGAATCGTCTGCCTTGCAACTCTTAGCAATAGCTCCCGCTCTTCTTTACTTGAGACAGCATGCTGCTTCCAATAGTCCCAAGCCGCCTTCGCCTCGAGTTCGATCATGATCCGCCCAAATAACCGATCGCTCTCTAACCGCTGGTGCAAAAGAGCGGCGATTGAGCTGTAGCTACAAATTCCGACAAAGATATCTGGAAGCGTCTGATCGGCTGAGATGGGGTGCTGATTGATTTTGCCTTCCATCCGCCCAAGGATGTTATAGTACATCTCACCTGG
>JAGVJV010000203.1 GCA_020050965.1 Parachlamydiales bacterium | reverse complement strand
ATTGAAAGCCGCTTATCGGTAGGGCTTTTGAGTCATCTTTGTTATTAGAGTCGGTAAATACGTTTTGCATTCCCATAGAATATTTTTTGTTGGTCGGATTCTGAATAAGAGGATAAGGCAACTTTGAATGTGTGAAAAATATCATCAAAGGGAATAAAAACTCGGTCAGGTGGGCAATTGCTTCCTACCATACAACGATCTACGCCAAAAAGATTAAGGGCTTCCTGAATATAAGGTAAAATGAGGCTCTTTTCATTCTTTTGAAAAATCCATCCAATACAGGAAATTTTCAGAAAAACATTCGGATATTGCGCTAGTTCAGACAACCGATTTTTCCATTCACTGAGATAGGTTAAAGATGACTCTTTAGGCCAGCCTAGATGTTCTAAAATAATAGGTATATCTGGAAACTGTTTTGCCAATTCACAAGCCTGAGGAAGTTGCGTATCGTAAACTTGCATTTCAAAGAGCAGCTCATATTTTGACAGAAGCCCATAACCTTTTCGCCAAGCTGCATCTTTCATATAATCATCTCGATCTGCTCCGAAGCATCCAGCCACATAATTAAGAGGCATCCGAATACCACGCACATTAGGATATTGGATATGACCTTTCAGTACTTTCTCGACATCAGGAGAATCGAGCTTAGCAAAAGCCACAATGCCCTGCGGGCCTCCATATTTATCGGCTTGCTCTTGCACCCATTTTGTTTCCAATAGGGGATTGTTGGGAAATCCGCCGCATTCAATATAAACCATTTGAGAAATAGGCTGGTTTTTACTCATTTCGAGATAATCTTTCATAAAAAAGTTATGATTGAGAATCCCGCCAGCTAACTGAGGTAGCCATTCGGGACCGCTTCTGAGATCCCAAATGTGCATATGCGTATCGATAATTTGCCCTTGATACATTCCTGCAGCCCTTTTGTGTTGAAGATAGGGATAAAGTAGTTTCACATCAAGAAGTTTGTTCTAAACCCAAAAGGGACCTCATTGAGCACTTTTTTTAGTCATCCTCTCGTTTTCTTTTTGGAGAAAAAAAGAAGGAGTTTAGAAATCAAACTGCGCTTTCACCGTGAGCCCTTGATAGTAGAACTCATAAGGAGGATCTCCCATAAAGGCGACAAATGCTTTAAAATAGTTGGTCATCATCTCGTATCCAACAAGAAAATCGACATGATAATTGCAATCGCACAAATAGGTGCCCCAGCCTAATCCTATCCCTCCTTCATACTGAAGGTTGGTTGTAAAGAAAAAGTGGTCGGCTGTTGAATGATTGCGATATCCCGGCACATTAAATGGAAATGTGATGGTGGGGACATTCGTGTCTGCTTTGAAATTGTGATATCTGGTATAGGGAATCCACACTCCTGCTTTACCATATAGGTAGGTTCCGCACCAAAGCAGCCCCTTTATTTGGGCCACGACGTAGGGGCCGATCCCCCAACCGCCTGTCTTGGTGAACCCGGTAAGTTGAGATCCATCTGCGGCATTATAAAAAATATCGGAATGATATCCTACCCACCAAGATTTTAGTCCTACTCCCGCGTCCACAATAATCCGTTTGCTTATATAAAAAGCTCTCCCGAGGATTGCCGACAAAAAGTCGACATCGAATTTAAGGACCGATTTGACCGATTCGGCATTGAACAGAAACAGGGCAGCGCTAAAAAATGAAGCGGTGAGGGGCTGTTGAATAAATCCATTCGCCGGCGCATAAAAATGGTTAGTCGATTGATGATGGAACCAGGTGTATTCTACATCCAAAGCCCACGCATCGCACCAGGGGAGCCCAATGCCCATCGCCACTTTGAATCCGGGACGATATCCTTGATGTTGGTAAAGTACTTCTTGCCTTTGCTTGGTTCCATTATTGAGCAACTCGATTGCTGTCCCGATTTGTGTGGTGCTGTCTCGATTGAGCTCCCAATAGATGAATTCGCCGCTTAAAGAAATGTCAAACCCGCAATCTCCCAATGTATATTGAGCCGGGTAGAAATAGCCGACAGGAATTTGGCAAGATTCGAGAGGGGCCGGTGGAGTGAACGGATCGCAGCATTGATCCTGTTCGCAGTTTGAATATGCTATGGAAGGCAAGCCGGCCAGCAACAATAAATAGGCGTTTTTAAACATATTGACTCCTTATAACTTCTTTAAAAATCCAATCTTCCGCTCACAGTTAACCCATGTACGCTGACATTGTGCAACATATTAATATCGGCTCCAAAGGCAGAAGCTGGATTATAGAGGGGAAATATGTGCTGCAAAACCCAGCTGTACTTTAGAGACAGGTTGAAATGATAACGGTCGCACCAAAAATAGTCTCCCCATCCTATTCCGAGATCTCCGGAATGCCAGACTTGGTAGTGTGGAACAGCTTCGTGCAATTTCATGGAGAAATTACCGAACGGTATTAACCCTCCCATATTGGCATAGTCTGGATAAGAGGTTGTGGTATTCAGTTTATTTTGTTCAGCATATTGGACAGCCAGATCAAGATTGGAAAGCAGTTGGAAGCGCCAGGGCAGTAAAGCAATCGCTGCAAAACTTAAGTTCGGGCCAACGGCCCATGATTTTTTGACGCTAATTGTGAGCCCATTTGAAGTGAGTCCTCCAGCTATAAGAGGCGGCGGGGTAGGTAACGCTGTCGTGCTAAATCGCCATCCGTCTGTATGCCATAATCCAAGGAGGCCATAACCGAGATTCAGGATGATCCGCTTCCCAAAATAAACTGGATGTTGTAGCGAGATTAGGCCAACATCTAGTCCAATATGATGTTTAGAATTCAATGACTCGAAGAACAATCGCGGCTGATTATATAGTGGGGCATACATTCCCACTGGATTGGTGATGAAGATGAGCCCCCCGTTTTCTCCTGCAGTGAAATGGGATGTGGTATGAGAGTGGTATCTCAAATAGCTCAAATTCAAGATCACTGAGTCTAAATCCAACCCAATGGCTACTCGGAATCCGGGTTGATAGGCGACTTTTTGAAGTTTCAAGTTAAATTGGGAGTTATCATAGGTCAAAAAGGCACAGGCGTTTGGGACTGTATCTTTGGAGGCGACCCAGTAAAGGAACTCTCCCGAGGCATACAAATTCCAGCTATTGCAGGGGTTAAAATTCCCTGGGTAGGGATAGACGGAAGTGACATTGTAGCAATCAAGAGGCTCCCCAACGAGCACGGGGCTAAATTCTACCTCGCCTTCCGCAAGGAGTGTCTGAGAAATCCCCAAACAAACTAAGGTGTGGATAAAATATTTTTTAAACATTGTTTTCTCCTTAAAAATCAAATTGCCCGCGTACAGATAATCCCATCAATAAGACCGATCCATTTCCAAATAATCCAGAAGCAGCGCCATCAAATTTTACAACATCTGTGGCAAAATCGTATGTGAGGCTTATGTTGGCGTGATACCGATTGCAGCAGAAATAACTTCCCCAATTTAGCCCCATTCCTCCTTTGGCATAGATGTCAAGGTGTCGAATGTGATGCGTGCTGTCCTGGTCGAAGGCGTTCATCGGAAGTGGGACGGCATATGTCGCGACCTGATGAAAAGATCTCTTATACGGGTAGAGGATCGCGACATCGGCATTTCCGATTAAGCTTAATCCCCAGCAGAGGAGCCAGCTTCCGTCGAAACCTGAGGCGATGCCGATGGAGGTATATTTAAAGGTAGCTGAGCCTGTATTAAATCTTCCATTGGGTTCAGTTAAATCTTGCCCAAGTTTTACATCTCGTTGCAACCATTTTAAACCAAAGAACGGACTTAAAAGAACTCTTTGTCCAAGGTAATTCGGTCTCTGTATATTTAATCCAACAACGTCGTAGTGAAAATGGGCGACATTTTTGATGTTGCTGAATACGAGGCCAGGAAAGATAGGCAAGTCGGTTACGAGAAACTCTGGCGCAGATGCAGACTCTCTCTTACTGAAGGCTTGATGATACCGGATATAATCTACATTGAAAGTCCAGTCGTCAAAACAATGGGCGACCATTCCAAAGCCCACTCTAAATCCTGGGCGGAACCCAAATTTAAATGGGAGAATCTCTTGAGTTTGAGTGAGTGGATTTGCGGGAATCCTTGTTGCGACAACCGCTGTATTCTGCGTGGGTCTCCAATAGAGAAATTCAGCATATGCGAAAAGGTCCCAGCCGCAATTGAGTTGGATACCGGCGTATTGAGAATATCCCGCACAGGCATCGCAAAGAGGCTCTCCAGGGGTGTACTCCGGAATGCAGCAATCTTCCGCTTGCATGAGCGTTGGAAAAGCTGCGAGAAGGGCGAAACTTAAGCTGGCTGCTAATTTTCTATTCATGATCGTGATCCTCTGAATCTGATTATGTAATGAGGAACAGATTACTACATGACAGACAATTAGAGCAATTTCTATTCAGAAAATAATGCATAGCACTCAGCTTTTGCTAAGGCCTCTGCGGTGTCGATCACAGGCATTTGGCAATTGGAACGATTAAGCACTAGAGGGAGCTCAGTGCAAGCGAGAGCAATCCCATCATATCAACTCTTCTTGAGAGAGGCAGCAACTGTCAGCATGGCTTAAGCTTTCCTGCTCGACTGTCCCATTGGGCACTAGCTCATGAAAGATCTCATTCTGGATGATGTTTTGTTCTTCGGCAGTGGGAATGACTTCTTCTATCCCTTGTATTGCGAGGGTATCTCAATTTAAATGCCCAGCCATAGTCCAAGTGGTGCCTAAAATCCCGATTTTTGAGATCGTTTGTTCCTTGCAGACATCGGCAACTATCTCGAGCATGTTGAGAACTGGGATGGATTTTTTTCTGTACTTGATCAATCTCTCTATACACGCTACATGTGGTGCTGCGCTTGCAAGTTTGGACCTGTCTAATTTAATTCTGGCCATCAATTTTTTAGTTTAGTTTTCTTGCTAGCTGCTTTTTATTCCCTCATAGAGTATCCTATTTGGCTGAATCTGGAGGATTTATGGCAAGTCAAGTAGGCGCTTCAATAGAAGTTTTGGATCAATTTTCCTTATGGGCAGATAAAAAAAGAGAAGGTTTTTTACAGCCGTATCACTCTTCCGATCCAGACATGCCTAGAACAATAAATGAAGAAGTAGATCAAGGACCTATCTTCCGGGACGATTTCAAACGGCATCTTTATACCCTATTGAATCAAGTCAAATATGAAGTCGCTTCACTTGCGCAGTGTGTAGCGACAATTGCCCTCTCACC
>JAGVJV010000227.1 GCA_020050965.1 Parachlamydiales bacterium | reverse complement strand
TCTTCCGATCTCCCGCTTATTGGCCAACTTTTGAGTGAACTTGGGTATAAACTCAGCTTCCTTTTTAATGTCTTCTGCAACTAAGTATATTATTGACATCTCTCATCTTGGGTATAGTACGACATAGAATGCGGTAGGGGAATATTTTAGAGCAATATGTACCCTTATGCCCAAAATCACCCAACCGCGGGAGCTTTCAATCCCGCCAATCGGCCAACTTTTGAGTGATCTTGGGTATACTCTTCATTTTTTTCAATTGTATAGATATTTCCTCTATATGATATACTTTTTTCCCACGGAGAAAAGTATGTCAGAGATTCTAGCCATTGGTATCTATTTTTCATTTCTCATTCTATTTGCAATTACCAACCAAAAACGGGCGGTCAGTCAAAAAGATTTTGTAATTGGCGATCGTTCTTTGAACCCATGGACAACGGCTCTGGCTGCACACGCAAGCGAGATGAGCAATTGGCTCTTTATGGCCTATCCTGGAGCAGTTTATCTCATTGGAGGGCAGCAGATTTGGGTCGCCATCGGCCTCGTGATGATGATGTGGCTCAATTGGCGCCTGGTAGCTCCTAAGGTGCGTCGGGAAACGGAACAGACCTCAAGCGTGACCATTACCGGCTTTTTTGAACAAAAACTAGGACAGAACTGGCCTGCTGGACGCTTGATCACATCGGCCTTTCTATTTATCTTTTACACTGTTTATGTGGCCGTAACGCTCTATGGAATGGGTCTTTTAGTTAAAACTCTTTTCCCCATTTCTTATACGATGGGAGTGTTCTTAGGCATTGCTCTGATCCTCCCTTATATTCTGATTGGTGGCTATCTAACTCTCGCGCGTGTCGATCTGTTCCAAGGGTTATTTCTGATGGGCGTTATCCTATTCGTCCCTATCTATATTGCATTTGATATGGGGGGATTTGGAAAAGTGATTTCTGAAGTGCAAAGCCATGGGAAGTCCTTTTCTTTGTTCTCTGGAGACAATATTTGGAAGAACATTTTGCTCATGCTCGGATGGGGAATCGGCTATTTTGGCCAGCCCCATATTCTAACCAAATTCATGGGCATTAGAAAGCCAGAGCAAATTCAGGCCTCTACCAGAATCGGGATCGCTTGGCAAATTCTCTCCTTAGCGGGCGCTACCCTCGTAGGATTTGTGGGCATTGCCATCTTTGGAAATTCACTGGCAGATAAGGAACAGGTTTTCATTGAAATGGTCCATGGCTATTTCCATCCTTTTATCGCAGGCATTTTTCTCTGCGCCATCATCGCCACTGTGATCAATTCGGTAGGATCGATGTTGCTTGTCCTCTCGACGACCATCACCGAGGATATATACAAACGATTCTTACGCAAAGATTGCTCAGATAAAGAGCAGCTCCTAGTTGTGCGTGTGGCAAGTGGGCTATCGGCCTGTATCGCGATTGGAATTGCCCTATCAAAGATCGCCTCCATTAACGATCTAGTGCTCTATGCCTGGTCGGGGCTTGGCGCCTGCTTTGGGCCTCTAGTGATCGCGAGCCTTTACTTTAAACGGCTCACATCTACGGGCGCTTGGCTCGGAATGGTCCTCGGTGGTGGAACCGTCGCCATTTGGCCCCTTCTTAAAACCGAAATTCCTCCCCTCATTGTGGCGTTCCCACTTGCTTTGGCGGCAATTCAGATTGCATCTAGAGTTCCCAGAAGAGCCTTATCGAGGTAGTTTATGTCTGTTTCACTATTCATCGAGCAACTTGAAGCAAGTGCAAGAGCATTGCCGACCGAACCTGAGGGCAGAAAAGTGTTTTCGGCAAGCAAGCGAGCTCTTAAGGCGTTGGCTAAGGACGATAAGCTTTCAGAGGAAGAGCGCGGGAAGATCATCAAGATTCTGGAAAGGAAGGGGTTTAAGAAAAATGTACAGGGGTTTAGCTCTACTGAAATGCTTTTTAGAGAGCCAAGATTATGGAAAATTTTGTTTCATCCAAACGACTTTCCTGATGAGTCAAAAGCTCTAAATTGTTTAACTACTACTGTATTTCGAAAATTTATCGCCTGCCTTACGCAGTTGACCCCTCCAGATTGTCATATCGAAGAGGTGATTGAGATAACTCGCGCTGTGATTCCGCTGAAGGATCAAAGATTCGCAAAATTTTTTATCAGTTATTTGGAAGAGATTCTTGAGCGAGCTTCTTCTTTAAAACTTGAATCCTTTTATCTTGTTGCTGCGCTATTACCGCACAAAAAACCGCCTGTTCCTTCTATTTTGAAGGGATTGATTCCTGAGAACATGACTGGAGAAGAGATTGCCCAGGAATATGCTCTGTTCAAAAGGATGATGGGAGGGACATTTGCTGAAGAAAAATCACGAATATCACCCGAGCAACTCTGTCGATTCTTTTTATTTTTGGATAGATCTTGCCATTCGACTCCACTTGGACAAGAAGTGTTTGATTTCCTACTTGTTCAATTAAAAGCTGGGGAACTCGATACCACATTTGGTCAGGCGCTAGTTGCTATCGGACTCGATTCTACTGCTTTGCGCGAAAGGGTAAAGAAGGACAAATGTCGTATTCAATTAGAAGGTATGGGTGAAATCGAAGTCTCCTTGTGGCCAATGTTTGTTACCAGCGATTTTGTTCGCTCGCTGGTGAGAACTCAAATGATTGCTAAGCAGACTATTGTTCTAGAGGGCATCAAGGCCAAGGTCTTCTACCTTTTTCACGATTTATGGATAAAGAAGAAAGACATTGATTTACTACAATCCTATTCCCTTTCCGAGCTCATAGGTCTTTTGGATTGCATGACTTATTTCCTAGTAAGTGATTTTGTTGAAATTAGAGTCAAAGTTTGCGATGCAATCGTCTACAAAGGGAGTTTAGCTGGACAACCAGAATTGACGACTGCTGAATTAAATATTCTCTCAGCCTTCGACTCTTATATGAAGAAAAAATAAAAACCTAAGGCATCGTGTTCGGAAACGAGCTCTTGCAATGGGTCTCCCGAATAAAAAATAGCAAGACAAACGCAATGATCAAGTAGACCGGAACTGTCGTCAGGGCCGCTTTGTAGGTGGCCACTGAGAAGATCCGCACTCCGTCGACCAGTTTGCCTTCCCATCCTAAATCGAGGAATTTCCCTGTCAATGGATCAGAGAGAGCGCCTAGCAGGGCGTCAAAGCTATTCATGAATCCAATGGCCGTAGCTGCAACTGTTGGTGCGTTGATTTCGCGAATCATTGTGAAGCAAACTAGGAAGGAGCTGAGGAAAAAGCCAAAGCCAAACATGAGAACGCTAAGCAGCCAAACTGAAATGGGCATGTAAAGAACAATCGAGAAGGCAATGGTTGAAAAGAATGTACCGAAGTACATCACTTTTTTCCGGTTGCCAATGTAATCAGAGAGCCATCCCCAGAGTGGCGCGCCAGCTGCAAAACCGATAAAAATGAGAGAGACGATTTGGGCAGAACTTATTTTTGTCAGGCTGAAAGCTTCGGCGATGAATGGAACGCCCCAAAGGCCGCCGAATACGGTGATCGGTGCAAAAGCCAAACCGCTGTAGACGGAGAGGAGCCAGGATTGTTTGCTCTTAAAGACCGACTTGCAGCTTTGCCAAATATTTGTCCCTTCCGGGGTAAGGTGGAGGTCGGCATGGTACTTGGCCCGATCGCGCACAATGAACCAGAAAAGTATGCACAGGACAATGCCGGCGATTCCGATCACAAATAATGCAGGGCGCCAATCTAGAGCAGTAATGAAGGCAGATAGAGGTGCTTGACCTCCGACAGCTCCAAGCATCCCGAGCGACATCATCAGTCCGGCCATGAGGGCAAAGCGCTTTGCTGGGAACCAGTTTCCGGTCAGTTTCAAGCAGTTCATCGCGGCGAATGCGGCGCCAAAGCCACTTAAGAACCTTCCTAGTTGAGCCACAAAGAGGATATTAGAACTGGCAAAAATGATGGTACCCAGACCGCAAATGGCAATCGCGATGCTAGTGACCTTGCGCGGGCCATAGTGGTCAAGAAGAAGGCCTCCAGGAATTTGCATAAGTAAATAGGCGTAGAAGTAGGTAGCGGCTAAGTTTCCAAGTTGCGCTCCATCGATCTGGAAAGCTTTCATCAGGTGATCGGTCATCACGCTTGGAGAAACTTCGATCGCATATTTGTAGAACATGAAAAGTGCACTCAATAGCCATATGACCCAGGCTAAAAAATATTGTTTCTTCATAAAGGTTCTCTCTTAAATACCATTCCTAGCCATCCTTGAGACTCTTCCTCATGAATGGGCATCCAAGAATTAGATTTGACAAATTCCATATAATTATCCTTATCTGCCAATAAAATCCCAGAACAAATGAGAATTTCGAAGGGGCAGCCATGGCTTTTCCAGGCCAGATCCTGTTCCGATGAGATCATGTTCATGAGGACAACTGGTTTTCCGGTTGGTTTGCTGAAATCGATATTTACCCCATTTAGCTGCCCATTTTTTTCTGTATGGGCGATCGCTTGCGCATCGATATCGCAGGCATAAACTTTTTTTGCACCCATTTTCGCTGCCGCAACCGAGAGGATGCCGCTTCCACAGCCGATATCAAAGACCACCCTATTGGGGACATGCTCTTCCATGAGCGAGACCATTAGTTGGGTCGTAGGATGGGAAAAATCGCCAAAGCCTGGCCCCGGCAGAAGTTGAACCTCTGCACCATTAGGGAGGCTAATATGTGCCTTTCCATCCACGAATCTTGGGGCAAAAAAAGCCCATTGCTGCTGCCAATCGATCATAAAATTGAATGATTATACCGTATGGCTATTTTGGGTATAAATAAAATCCTCTTGGCAAAAATGGAATTTCATTAGATCATAGATATTTCCCTGCACCGGTAGCTCAGCTGGATAGAGCACACGGCTACGAACCGTGAGGTCAGAGGTTCGAATCCTCTCCGGTGCAATAAGAACCCTAAAATCGACCGAGCCCAAGGCATACAAAGGGTCTAACTTTATGATAGTAGAGATTTTTTGCTCAG
>JAGVJV010000070.1 GCA_020050965.1 Parachlamydiales bacterium | reverse complement strand
GAAAGAGCGGGGATTAAAGATCCGAGCGGTTGGGACCCTCCACTCCTATAGCGATCTATGTGTCACGCCTGACATTCAGATGCATACGGATAAGCTGGGCAAAGTCCTATCGATCGACAGAGATAAAATGACTGTACGGGTTGAAAGTGGAATTAAGCTAAAAGCTCTCCTCAAAAATCTGGCCAAAGAAGGTCTAACTTTGCCAAACCAAGGCTATATTCTTAGACAGAGCATTGCCGGAGCAACGGCAACTGCTACTCATGGGACTGGAAGAAGTGGAAGCCTGAGTAGTTTTATTGAAGAGATCGAGCTAGTCGATGCGAAAGGTGAGGTCCGCATTCTCAATCCAAATACGAGCGAGCACCTCTTTTCTGCGGCTGTCGTCAATTTAGGCTGCTTAGGGATCGTTTACGCCCTTACCCTCCGTTGCATCCCTCTCTATAAACTTAAGCTCACTAAACTCAAGACCAATTTGAAAGATTGTCTAAGGGAGCTCCCACAGTCCTTGAAGACTTACGATCATTTCCAGTTTGGAATCTGTCCTTATACTGAAAGAGTCATTACGCTCCGCTACCAGAAAACTGATGAGCAGGTGCGCAATCGATGGGGTTATATTATTCACAGCGGATTGAATCACTTTGGAAATGAAATTGGTTTTAAATTTTACCCGGTGCACCCTATTTTTTTTAAAATTTATTGTGATTTATCTCACAACTTTTCCTGCGTAGATGAAAGTAATAGGATCTTATCCCCGGCAGATGAGGGAATTTATGTTGAAGAAGAGATTGCGGTTCCTGTTGAACATCTGGGCAATGCAATCAGGGACGCTCTAGATGTGATCCGTCAATATTCCAAGAACCATCCGCGGATTGTGTGGACAATCTATGTGAGGTTTGTCGGACCCGACACTTACGGCTATTTGAGCCCCAGTCTGAATCAGTCGGTGGCTTATATGACTTTCGTCACAAAAGTAAAAAAGGGATTCCGAGAATTATTCCCTACCTTTGAACAGGCGATGTTTAAGTATCGTGGACGACCTCATTGGGGCAAAATCCACACCTTGACAAAAGAGAAGGTTAAAGAGCTTTATCCTCAGACCTATGACCGTTTCATCGAAGCAAAAAAAGAGTTAGACCCCGATGGACTGTTCTCAAACGATTACATCCAGCGACTATTTCCCTGATTTGATCTTGTCTGCTAGGACCTCGCCGACCATGTAGGCTGGACGGGAAGTATTATAGCTTGGGATCGTCGGGAAAACCGAGGTGTCGCAGATTCTCAGCCCTTCCAAGCCGATGACTTTTAAGTTTGAATCGACAACAGCCATCGGATCGCTCTTCTTGCCCATTTTGGCAGTACCGCTCATATGGTGGCCGAAAGAGGAATACCGCTTGATGTAGTCTTTTAACTGATCTAAGGTTGAAAAATCAGGACCCGGTAGAACCTCTTCCGGTTGATATTGCTGCAAGCTTGGATGGCTCATCAGCTCTCTCTCAAGCATGATCCCTTTGGCCAGGCGTGTCACATCCTCATCGGATTTATTTAAGCACAGGTCAATGACGGGGGGCTCCGTTGGATCGGTACTGCTTAATTTAATCGTACCTGTATTCGCTTTCACTTTCGTGTTTTCTGTCAGAAAACATAAAAATGCTTTTGGATTTGTTGGATCCAATCCTTCCCATATCTTTGGCAGATATCCAGCTTTTAATGGATCTGCATCTGGGAATGTCTCAGGGTTGAAATTGAAATCACGGAAATAGGCATGGATCGTATGGATATGCAGATCGGGAAACCGTTTATCGCGGGCATCTACATCGCTGAACCATTCCCATACGATCGGCGTTGAACTCTCCGTTAGAGCGTCCATTTCGGCCTTTTTTTCCCAGGATTTATCCGTTAGAGATAAGAGAGCTGCTTGAGAGAGCCATACCCCATTCGGCAAATTTTTCACTTCAAATACTAGGGTCACTTCCATGTGATCTTGGAGGTTATGGCCGACGCCAGGGGCATCTTTTACTACTTTAATGCCCAGTTTTTCTAGATCAGCTTTTGGCCCAACGCCCGAGAGCAGCAGCAGTTGGGGGGTATTGATGGCTCCACCGCAAATAATGACCTCTTTATTTGCTTTGTAGACTACCTTCTTCCCATTTTTGCTGCTGGGGTTATGACGTTTATCAACCTTGTAAGCACGGGCTCCATCGATTGCTTCCACTCCAATTGCCCGATTTCCATCGAATAGGACTTTCGTCACCAGATGGTCGGTGATGATCTCGAAGTTATTCCATCCTTTTTCCTTATTCTCCTTATAACGGGGCAGCAATAAATCGGTGGCGACATAAGAACGCCTTCCGTCATTGTGGACTTGGGTATCATGGGGCCCGATGCCAGACATGTCGCTAGGGTTATCATAGAAATCTTCACGGTATTCGGCGCCAAATTTCTCTTTCGCCGCTTTAATCATATTCTCTTGAAATTCTTCTCTGATTTTGCAGTGTTTGATGTGGAGCCATCCTTTTTGTCCATGGGCCTCTTTCTTGGCTTTAGGGACATCGAAGTTCTCCATCTTCTTAAAGAAATAATCGAGGCTCTCAGCGCTCCAGCTTGGGTCACCCACGAGTTCGGCCCATTTGTCATAGATCACAGGGCTGCCGCGGCCGTCAACCATGGCATGGTGGTTGGTTGAACCTCCAAGCCCCGTCCCCCGCGGATAGGCATAGACCTTTCCATTTTGCGGCTGTGTTTTGAAGTTCCAATTAGAAGGTGAACCGTTTGGCGAAATAGCTTGTGGAAGGTCAGCAAGGTACATCCAAGTCGCAGCAGCGACAATATCTTTTTCGGTGGTATTGTCTGGACCTGCTTCGATCAGCAAGACTTTTGTGTTTTTATCTTCTGCAAGCCTCGCAGCCAAAACAGCGCCACCAGCACCTGCTCCGACAATAATATAATCTGGAGTAAATTCTTTAGTCATAAGCCCTCACTTTTTTCTCAAAATGAAGACATATTATTTTCTTGTCAACGATAGGCTATCGAAAGTGCAGCAAGAGCAACGCCGATTGCACTTTCTAAGCGATTTACAAAAAATTAATTTTTTGATATGATATTTATCAAATAACAATAGGGGTTTTTTACATGACAGTAGGCTTTATTTGTCACGCAAGTGGCAATATAATTAAAGGTTTTGGAAATATTCTTTTAAATGGATTTGATACTGACCTATCTCGAGAAGATAAAGTTGAGCAAGTAGGAATAACTTTCGCAGATTTCAAGCCAATCAATCGATGGCATTCCTACGATAACTTCTATTGCAATGATGGAATTTCTAACCGAATATATTTCGATGACTCCACGACAATTTTGCGCCTTAAATGTGCGGCTCTAATAGCTGCAACCCCTTTCATTCAACCGATAGGTTTAGCTCTCAATCTTATAAATAGGATTGCTAAAATCGTCGCTTTCGCTCATCTCTGGAAGCCCTCAAATCAACAGTACAATTTTATAGCTCGCTTTAGTGAGTGGGCCAAGGATATTGCTATTGTTGTATTAACCCCATTCATCTTAATCGGCTTGCTTTTTTCTGCCCTTTATGGAACCACTTTATCGCCTCAAGATGGCCGAAAACTTTACGCTACACTTGAGCGATTAGCCTATTCTGGTGGTTATCAATTTTTTGGTAATGATTTCGGTTACCGCCCTATGCAAAACAATCTTTTAGCGCCCTGCTTCCAACCCTCGCCCCAGTCCCATTTAGGCGGCAGCGAACTGAAACCTAATGTCTGGTAAAAACTACTCCTTGACCCTCACGCAGACGTGATATCTTATTATTGGGCCATCCTTTAAAATCATAGGGATATTAAAGGAGAAAAATCGATGGCCTATACAGTAAAAAAACTTTGCGATCTCTCAGGAGTCACTGTCAGAACCCTCCATTTCTACGAGGAGATCGGACTTCTAAAACCGGCCTATTATGGATCCAATGGGTACCGGTATTATGAAGAAAAGGAGCTCTTGCAGCTCCAACAGATCTTATTCTTCAAAGAATTGGGGTTTTCCCTAAAGCAAATCCAAAAAGTGCTAGGGAGAAGTGATTTTGATCAGCTCGCTGCGCTCTATTCTCACAAAAAGGCCTTGACCAATGAGTGGGAGAAGATAGGCATACTGCTTAAGACCATCGATAAGACAATCAAACATTTAAAAGGAAAAAAGAAAATGAAAGACAAAGAGATGTTCGATGGCTTCAATATCACGCTCGTGAAAGCAAAGGAAGGGCAAAGTTATTCTGCTGCAGAAAAACTGGTCGGCCAAAGCGTGAGAAACCCAACCAAAAGCGCATTAGATGTCGAAAAAAGAGGTAAAGCCTACTATGTCAATATTGTCAAAACGGCTCATGCCATCTTTAATGAATTGGTGCAGCACTTGGGATTAGATCCTTCAGCAGACGTGGTGCAAAAAGTCATCAAAAAGCACCACGCTCTTGCAGAGCAAACCTACAATGCAACGAAAGAAGTGTACAAGGCATTAGCACAGCTATATATCGAGCACCCCGAATTTCGTAAACAGCTGGATCCCTTTCATCCGCAGCTCGCCCCTTTCATGGCAGAAGCGATGAAGGTGTTTGCAGATCGAAACCTCTAATCCCCTGCCTCTCTACGGGGAGGCATTTTTTTTGACGTAAATAGTACGTATACGTATAATATAATCATTCCTAACCCGGAGAACCCTATGTTTAAACCTAGCCTCGGCTTTGTCCTTCTGTTTGTAACCAACCCCCAAAGGAGCAGCCTTTTTTATAAGGATATCTTTGGAATCCAACCAATAGAAGAATCACCCACATTTGTCATGTTTGCCCTTCAAAATGGGGTCATGCTCGGCCTTTGGTCCAAATATACAGCCGAGCCTCGCGTCGAAGCCACTGCAGGCGCCTTAGAAATTTGTTTCCCCACTGAAGATGTCGATGCTTTGTATGAGGAGTGGGGCAAACATCAGGTGACAGTGGCGCAGAAACCCACCGAAATGGATTTTGGATACACCTTTGTAATTTTGGATCCAGATGGCCATCGCATTCGAGCCCTTAAACTAAAAGACGTTTATCCTGGGGTCACACCATAATGGACTTTAAGAAAATAAGCGCCCACGAGACTCCGAAAAAGAGTCCTGGCTTCCTATTGTGGCATGTGAGCACTGCCTGGCGCAGCGGCATCGAAGCAGTACTTAAACAACTTGAGCTCACCCATCCCCAATTTGTGGTCCTGGCAACTACCGGATGGCTGACCCGAAATGGAGAGCCAGTTACCCAAGTGGCGATCGGGAAAATGGCAGGATTAGATCCCAATACGAATTCACAGATCCTTAAAGGGCTTGAGAAAAAAGGGATGATCCAGAGAAGCAGTTCAACCGATGGCCGGGCAAAAGATGTCTCTTTGACTCCAAAGGGCTCCCGATTGCTTAAGCTCGCACTTCCTGCTGTTGAAAAAGGGGATTCTCAGTTTTTCAATCCCCTTTCTGCAGAAGAATTAAGCTTCATCGTTCAAGTCTTCCAAAAACTAGCTAAGCACTAGAAGTCGAATTGCGCTTTGACGAAGAGTCCTTGGTAGTAGAATTCTTTGTGTGTATCTCCTGATGTGACGATAAATGCTCTGGTATAAGTTGTCATCATATCATAGCCGACTAGAAAATCGATGTGGTAATCGCAGTCGCATAGATAGGTTCCCCATCCGAGCCCAAGAGCACCTTCATAAAAGAGGTTCACGAAATAATAAGAAGATGGGTTGGTTTCCTCATTAACAAAAGGGGCAAAAGGCCGAGCGAGTTGGTAATTATTGAGAATTTTATGTTTGTTAAATCTCATATAGCTATTCCAAACCCCCACTTTACCGTAGAGATAAGTCCCGCACCATAAAAGTCCTTTTATCTGTGCTGAGACATAAGGACCTATACCCCAAAGCCCTGATTCTGATCGCTGGGTAGATATAGCGCCACCTACTAGTGCAGTATAAGTCAAGTCTGAATCTAGTTTAGACCACCAAGCTTTTAGACCTACGCCAGCATCTACGATTAAACGCTGGCTTAAGTAGAATGCTCTTCCAACAACTCCACTGATAAAATCCAAATTAAATTCAATTTCTGATTTTGCAGAACTAGCTCGATAGGCTAATAGAGCTGGAATATCAAAAATTGCGGTTAGAATGGGAAGGGTAATAAATTGTGCTGCTGAAGCATTGTAATGATTCGTCGATCTATGATGGAACCAAGTGTATTCCACATCTAGTTTCCAATCATCACATCCTGGGAGTCCTATTCCAGCAGCAACTTTAAAGCCAGGTCGATATCCTTGATGGTGAACGAGAGTTTTTTGATCTCGAAATGTTCCGTTATTCTCTAGCGTGACTAGAGAGCCAACGGAAGTGACGCTGTCGCGATCGATCTCCCAATAGATAAATTCTCCACTGATAGAAATATCCCACCCACATTCGCCAAAGGAATATTGAGCAGGATAGAAATACCCAACTGGAACCTGACAAGATTCAATAGGCTCTGGAGGCAATAATGCAACACAGCATTCCGAATCCTCAGCAAACGCCAAAGAAGGCAAGCTTGTTAATAATAAAAGACACGTATTTTTCAACATATTTACTCCAATAATTTAAAAATCTACTCTTCCACCGATCGCTATTCCATGT
>JAGVJV010000139.1 GCA_020050965.1 Parachlamydiales bacterium | reverse complement strand
TAAAGAAAAGAAAGTCTTTTTACCCCGAAAACATATTTCAAAATTGCCTGCCCAATATCAAACTCCAAGTGGTTACTTAAATTTTATTGAGGCCTCCATTAGATTTTTTGAGGAATTGCCGGCCAGAAAATGCAAATTGGAGATTGAATTTGAAGGGAAAACGATTGCGCCAAAAATCAAATTAAAACAAGCTGTCATTGATCCAAAAGATTTTTCCGAAAATGCACGAGTCTTTATCGAGGTTTTAACACAGTTATATTCTCAGGTTGAAGTCCCAGATGAAGGTTGCTCCATAATGTAAGAAGAATATCATGGATTCTCGATCAGGTTCAGAATTTCAACAGCTTCCCAAAGCAGAATTGCATTTGCATTTGGGAGGTTCATTTCCCAAAGAGTTCTTATTTTCGATTGCTACAAAGTTACAGCAAGAACAAATCAAAGAATCCCTGGAGCTCATTTCCCAAAGAATCGACTACAATAGGGCATTTCATATTTTTGGATTGATAGCTGAGGTTGTAAATTCAGAAGAAAAATTGGAAAATGGAGTTCATCACCTCTGCTTGTCATTGAAAAAGGATCACGTACATTATGTTGAGATTCGAACAGGGCTTAAAAATTTAGGAAAAGGGCCAGAAGAATACCTTAAGGCAGTTTTAAGAGGGATTGAAGCGCATGCATCAGAGCAATTCAAAGCCAATATTGTCCTAAGTTTACAAAGAAGCTCATCTCTTGAGATGACTAAAGAAACGATCGATCTTGCTTTAAAATATCGCGATCAAGGGGTTGTAGGACTAGATATTTCTGGAAATTCTACAGTTGGAAATATTGAAAAGATCATGCCCGAGCTCATCCGAGCTAAAGAAGAGGGAATACCCTTTATTGTCCATATGGGAGAGACACCCAGTGAGATCGACCAATTGCATTTGCTTACCCAGCTGGAGCCCAAACGTATTGGCCATGGAGTCTATCTAAATAATGAAGCAAAAGAATGGATCTTAAGACATAAAACTCCTCTAGAAATCTGTCTAACAAGCAGCGTTTTAGGCAAAATGATCGATGAGTATAAACAGCATCCAGGCTTTGATTTTTTCCGCTTAGGCCATCCCATTGCATTTTGCACCGATGACCCCCTCTTATTTTCCACGACAATGTCGCAAGAATTAGTCTATGCTCAAATAGCTGGAATGTCCAAAGAGGATATTCAGCAAATTGTTAAAAAGAGCTTCGATTATTCTCTTGAAGCACTCTAAAGCCTTTATCAAAGATAAACCTGACTAAGATTAATTTCGAGCATGCAATCCAAACTTTTGGACTCACCCCAAAGAACTCCAGAAGCAAATGTGGCTTAAAACAACCAGCCTACGCTAGCTGTTGGAATGCACCAATTCCCGCTCTTAGGATTAACGGGGAAAAGGAAATTGATATCATGAAAACGGATCTTGCCCTTTGCATTTACAACTTTTCGACCAATGACCAAATTTGGACCGGCATAGACGTGAGAATGTGATTTGTCGATTAAAAAATCAGAGCGATAACAAATGCCTGCGCCCCCACCAAAGTAAAAATTGCGCTTGCCCCAAATTTCTGGAAATTTGAGATAGTTAACGTGGGCGTTGACTCCACTTGTAAAAATGATGCTTCCAGCACCTAAACGCAGATCTAAGCCGTGAGAGTCAAATTGCTTTAAAACGCCGCCCTGTACCCCTATCGCAATGGAGCCTATCCCACAACTTAAGTATGGAAAAGTATTCCTTTCCATTTTTAGTTCTAAGGGAAAGGGGATATAGTCTTGTTGTGGGATTGTACTAGCGAATCCTGTTAAAGATAAAAATATAATTGATATTGTAATAATTGATTTAATCATAATTTATTAACGCCTGCAATCATTATACAATTGCAGTGATCTTGGGTAAAGTTCTAGAAATTATTTCGGCATATCGTTCCAATCTAGGAATTTCATAAACACATGACCTTCAAGTGTTAAAAAATTTCTTATACGTCAAAAAATTATTGCATGTTTAAAATTATTATTTTACACCGGAGCTAACTAACAAAACTTGTGCCAAGAGGTAACGATGAAGAATAGAAAATTAGCTGCTAGCGTATCCCTTGTATTGCTCGCAGGCTCGCCTGCTATCTTAAGCGCAGAAGATTGCTGCATGCCCGAGTATACTCCTGGTTTGCCGCTCTGCGAGCCTTGCGCAGGATATTCTGAGTACGCTGGAATCCAGCTTGATTGCGGATGGGATGTCTTCGCTTATGGCGAATTTAACTATTGGAAACCATTGCCAAACTGCGTCATCGTTGCTGAAGAGCTTCCGCTAAGCGGTCTTGTGCAACCAGCGGTATTACCTGTACAACCTCAAACGTGGTTACCTTTTAGAGAAGGTTATCGATCAGGATTTAGAGTTGGGCTGGGAATGATCGCTCATGGCTTCGACAACTGGACTTTCAATATTGATTATTTCCGATATCACCATGCATTTAATAAAACAATGTCGACAACTCTTCCCAATGTTCTTTTGTCTTCTTTGGGCATCGGAGCGGTAGGTAGCCAAATTAGAAATCGATCTCATTTTCATTACGATATTGTCGGGATGAATATGCAGAGGCCAAACTATCTGGGTCAGAGGGTGATCCTGAGTCCGTTCCTGGGGCTGAAATGGCTGAAAAGAAATGTCGAATTTTCCCAAGTTCTGACCGATTTGGCAGGTGGGCAAAATAGATCAAGGAATACGATCAAATATACTTCCATCGGCATCGCTGCGGGGATGGAGGGGAGCTGGCTTCTTTGCTGGGGACTTAGTTTAATTGGAACTGCTGATGTGGCCCTTTTATATCCCTATCAGAGGTCTATGCATCAAGTGATTACTCCTGCCGGTGGTCCTATTGCGACCACAAAAACACACATCAAGCACCTAGATATCTATGCTAAAGGGGGAATGGGAGTCGGTTGGGGAAGCTACTTCTGTTGCAGGCGCTATCACGTCAACTTAAGTGCGACTTTCGACTTTATGGACGATGTCATTAAATACGATACCTTTTCAGGAGCAGTTGGAAATTCCACCACAGCATTAATGGGATTATCAGTCCGTGGGCAATTTGATTTTTAAGGAGAAAAAAATGGTTAAAAAATATCTAGTTAGCTGCTTCGTTTGTTTGGGACTTACCCAAACGCTCATGGGGGAAGAGGGAGCCGGGTTTGACTGCTGTCCTCAAGTGATCGTGAGTGAGCCTCTCGATCCTTGCTGTGTCGGCACTGTCTACCCTTATCCTGCAAATTTTTCCCCTTGCTGCGGATGGGATATTTATGCACAAGCCGATTTCCTTTATTATAGTACCTCTAAGGATATAGTCCCTGAGACTGTGATAAATTTTTCATTTGATCAAACTGAACAGATTGCTTTACCTCAAAATACTTCCTATCGGCCAGGTTTTAGAGTGAATGTGGGGACCGATTTAGGCTCGGTTGTTTTAGATGTGAGTTATTTGAGATTCCATCCTCATAATACCTCTCATTTTTCTGCTAAAGACAATGGAGGCATCGTTTTTCTCATCGCTTCGCCGCTCGTGGCTTCCCCTGTATTTGGACAACCTAGGGCTTTTTTTCAAACTGTCAAAGCTTCTCGCCATTTCTCCTTGGATACTGCGATGATCTCGCTACAACGTCCAGTTTACATGGGGAAAAAAATCATCATGAATCTCCTCTTTGGAATTAGAGGAACATGGATAGGAGAGAAATGGCGCATCGATGCTAACGCCTTAAATAATCCTATCCTCGCTCAAATAGGGGCTACAACGGCAAGTGGAGTATATAGACAACATCAAAAAACATGGTCTGTAGGTCCCAATTTAGGGTTTACTGCAACCGCGTTATTACCATGCTGTTTCCAATTGATTAGCCGCCTTGATCTAGCTTTAGAATATGCTGAACAATACAAATCATTTTTTTCGCCTTCTTTTCCCGGATATCCCTTCGCGCTAGGAAATTTTACCATTAGACAAAGAGGCAATGCACCGCATATGCAAGCCCTGCATTTGGGAGAATTGGGGATCGGATGGGGCAATTATTTCTGCTGCGATCGTTATCATGTCAACCTAACCGTGAGCTATAACTGGGTCCTTAACCACGTCTTTGTCCAATCTACACCAGTTAGCTCTGCCGGCATTGCTTTTGGCCCTTTGCATAATTACAGCATCCACGGAATAGCTGTTGGGGGAAGATTGGATTTTTAAAAATAAATGATCGGAGTCAATATGTTAAAAAATCGTTATTTTTTGTTACTCGCTAGCTTGTCTTCTCTTGCTTACGCCAGTGGTGAAATGGAGCAGTGCTGCGATCCTCTTATCCCACCGGAACCTATAGAATCCTGTCAAGTTCCGGTCGGCTATTTTTATCCGGCTCAATATACATTCGGGGATTGCGGGTTAGACATTTCTCTAAGCGGAGAATTTATCTATTGGGAGCTCAACCGCGACAGCCATAATAGTCTCGGCACAAAAACGGTTGTAGCCAATAATGGGAATACTGTTCAATCACCCCTCGCCCATCAACTGGGATATCGGCCAGGCTTTAAAGTAGCAGCAGGGATGGGAATTCCAGGCTGCGATGCTTGGAAAGTGGATGTGGAATATACTTGGTTTCACCATACATCGACAAAACATTTCCGCGCCTTAGAAAATGGCAGTTCTGTTCGACCTGGATTTTTTAGTGTACTAATGGACCTGAGATATCTCTTTTTTAATGGCAGTGTCCTGAAATCTGTTCTTAAGTTCGATTTAGATTTTATCCAGGGCACATTGGGGAGAACTTTCTACTTAAGCGAGCGGATGATTGTGAATGCGAGCTCGGGTCTAAAGTCTTGGTGGTCGTCTATAAACTCTAATCTGACCTTTTTTGGTTTCAATGGGGGGCCTTCGCTTACCGAGCGATCTAAATCGGATCTTTGGGGGATTGGCCCCTATATCACGGCTCAGATTAAAGGACTGTTATGGTGCGGCACTTTTCTGTACGGAAAAGTGGGTGTTTGGATCCCTTATACGAGACATACCAAATTAAGGGTGGATACAAATTTTCCACCCTCCTTCCTTCCCTTTCCCAACAACCAGGAGGTAAAACTCAACCGCTATGTCTATACTACCCAAATTTTCTATGAAGGTGGCGTAGGGATCGGCTGGGGAACCTATTTGTGTGAATGTGACTATCATATCGATTTTCTCATCGGTTACGATATGATGACCAATTATATTATAGACATATATCTTCCTGTAGGGGACTCTCACAACGAATTCTACTACCAAGGCCTTACGGTGAAAGCTCAGTTTGATTTCTAAGTTCAAGGACAGGAAAAACAAGCGGGTCTGAGCTATTCCCCGTAGGACCCTATCCGCAATGTAGAGTAAAAAATCTGGAGGATCTTTCGAGCGCTTTTTTCGCTCTTCTCCTCGGCAATATTCACGAATATTCCCTCGTCGAAGATTAAAAAAATCATCTCGAAATCTCCTCCCATCTTTTTTCCTCTATATTGCAGATAGGGTCAGGGGGAAGTGCTGGGATTCTGTCTTTGATTGAAAAAAATTTCGAACTTCCTCTAAATTTTGCGGTTTCAAACACAATGAGGGATCATGGAAAACCAAAGATATTTACCCACTCTCCGCACTCTGTTTTATTTAGTATCTTGTTTAATCTGTACGACTGTAAATGCAGTCGAAGAAAGGGACTGGGTCAATGACTGGTATACGCCTGAGTTGCCAGGAACGGAAGAGTTACCGACTATTGATATAGATCAAATCGAAAATTATTCTATTTCTGTCACTTATGCGCTCGATGGTGGAAGGTTTGGAGATCAGCTAACCAATTATGCTAAGGCGCTTTGGATTTCGTGGAAGTATAATTTGCCCCTTATTTATCGTCCTTTTGATTATAGCGATCAGTTAGTGCTGTCTGATTTCCATAGGACAACTTTAAATGAGCAAGCTATTAAGTCATTTTCGGCAAAGTTTGGATACTATTCTTTTTTGGAGTTGGAGAAAGCGGCTAAAGTGTTTGCTTTTCTTTGTAACCATCAAAATGATAAAAAAAGCCAGTTGCTGTGGAATATTGGCTTGTTAAC
>JAGVJV010000183.1 GCA_020050965.1 Parachlamydiales bacterium | reverse complement strand
AGCAAATTTTTTGTCTTCGCTCGCCCCTTGTACTCGTACAATGGTCGCTCGCTTCAGACAAAAAAACTTGCGCAGCCGCCTTGCCAAATTCAAAGTTTTCGAGCGTTTTAGGTATAAAAAATGCATGAAGCCATTATAATTGCTTTCGAGGAAAAATGGAAGAATCTGTCAGCATTATCATCTTCGACAAGGAAAAAAAACGGGTTCTTTTGATCAAAAGGCGTGATATCCCGGTCTGGGTTCTTCCTGGAGGAGGGATTGAAAACGGGGAAGAGCCTGAGGCTGCTGCTCTGAGAGAAGCCGAGGAGGAAACGGGTCTAAAGCTCAAAATCGAGAGGAAGGTGGCCTTTTATACCCCGGCCAATCGGCTAACTAGGCCCACTCATTTTTACGAGTGTCGGGTTCTTGAGGGCATTCCCCAGGTTGGACCTGAGACCCGAGAAATCGAATTTTTTCCTATAGATCAGCTGCCTAGAACTTTGGTCCCTTTCTACAAGACCTGGATCGACGATGCTCTCCTATTTTGGCCCGAGGTGCTCAAAAAAAAGATTCGGAAGACCTCTTATTGGAAGTTTATCCAATATTTAATCTGCCATCCCCTTTTGGTCATTCAGTTCCTGCTGACGCGGATGGGTATCCATTTTAACCGTTAAAAAATTAAGATTCCTTGCAGTCCGAGGATAAAGAAGGCAAATAGCCCAATTAAAAAATGGGAAACGCTTACCCCAACAAGTGAACGCTGCCTGGCAAACATATAGCCCCAGAAGACCCCTAGAATGTAGGTGGTGACCACCAGGATGACCGAGAGATGAAAGTGGATCATCGAAAAGGGAATATTGGAGACCAAGATGGCGAGGAATGTTCTGTTTTTACCAGATAGGAAGATCTCTAAGGAGCTTTGCATCGCCCCGCGGTAGATGATCTCCTGGACAGGTACAAAAAGGGAATAGGACAAAACGAGGAATGCTGAAGCTAGGAGACCGACGGACTTGGTCCCTTCATTAAGGGCGGGTGAGATGTGAAAGAGCGGCAAAGAATCAAATGCTGGGACAATTTTGATTAGAAGCCATTTGATCACAATCAGCGCTACCATCACTGGAATGGTTGAAACGATCGATTCTAAGATGTCTTTGCGCCAATTTGCGAGACTAAAACCAAAGGCCCGCAAGGGATATTGGCTCTTTTTCATCATATCGAACATGACACCGCAGCAAATGATCAAAATCGGGATGCTGATCATCGAGCTGGAGACCAGGGTAAGATTTAGAATGGTCACCGATTGAATGGCAAAAACATAAAGGAAAACCAAAATCAGGACGCAGATGATAAAGCGGCTCATCAGCGATTTGGCCTTTTCATCTTTAAAGTGCTGTCTGATTGCAAAAGTTGCAAGTTTGTTGACTTTAGAGAGTTTATCCAGGAGCCGTTCTAGAATCGCAGTTTTAATTTCATAAAGTTGGCCCCTAGAGAGTTTCTTGGCAAGGGCTTCTGTGGCAATTTCGATCGCTTCTACGGGTCCTTTTGCCATTGCAGAAGCAGTGCGCATGCCTCCATTTAAAGCTGACTCCCCTAAAATCTCTCCCTTGTGGACGATCCCAACTGGCAGGTTGTCCTTGAAGATCTCGACCTCTCCCTTCTCGATAATAAAAAAAGAGGTCGCTCGCTCATTCTCTCGAAGGAGGTAATCGCCCTTGGTAAAATGGCGAATTGTCGCATTAGCATGGAGTTGCTCTAGGATTTCAGGAGGTAGTGGTGGAAAATGTTTAAGCTGTTCCATTATTTACCATCTTCCGCGGGTCGACAATCTCATCGAATTCTTTTTCGGTGAGCAATTTTAGCTCAAGAGCCGATTCCCGCAGGGTCTTATGCTCCTCATAGGCTTTTTTAACGATCTGGCTCGCCTTGTCATAGCCTATCACCGTATTGAGTGCGGTTGCGAGCATCAGCGAATTTTCTAGATGCTGCTCAATCCGCATTAAATTGGGTTTAATGCCCTTGACGCAACGACTCTCAAAGCTCAGGGCCATATCGGCAAGAAGTTGCATCGACTGGAGTAGGTTGTAGATCATCACAGGTTTGAAAACGTTTAGTTCAAACTGCCCCATCGATCCGGCGATTCCGATGGCGCAATCATTCCCAAGCACCTGGGTGGCGACCATTGTCATCGCTTCGCACTGAGTGGGGTTTACCTTTCCAGGCATAATCGACGAGCCTGGCTCATTGGCGGGCAGGGTGATTTCACCGATTCCGCAACGGGGTCCCGAAGCGAGGAGGCGAATGTCGTTGCCGATTTTCATATATGAGCAAGCGATCCGTTTGAGAGTTCCGCTCATCTCGACTACAGCGTCATTGGCAGCGAGCGCTTCAAATTTATTGGGCGCGGAAACAAAGGGGTATCCTGTGAGTCTGCTGATTTCTTGGGCTACCTTTTTGGCATACTTAGGATGGGAATTGATTCCGGTTCCGACAGCAGTCCCCCCTAAAGCGATCTCTAACAAGGATGGAACGGCACTTTTGACGGCGCGGATTCCATTTTCAATCTGCATCGCATAAGCAGAAAATTCTTGGCCCAGTGTCAGCGGTGTGGCGTCCATCAGATGGGTCCGTCCGATTTTGACAATGTCTTTGAATTCTTCGGCCTTCTTGTTTAAGGCATCTCGTAGGGTCTCCAAGTCAGGTAACAAATCTTCGTAGACTGTTCGGACGGCTGAAATGTGCATTGCCGTTGGAAAGGTGTCGTTTGAGCTTTGCGATTTATTGACGTCGTCATTGGGATGAATCGGTGTTTTACTCCCGAGTTTGCCCCCCATTTTCTGGATGCACCAATTGCTGATT
>JAGVJV010000236.1 GCA_020050965.1 Parachlamydiales bacterium | reverse complement strand
TTTGGCGCTTTGAACCCGCCTATCGGCCAACTTTTGAGTTGTTTTCGGTATAATAAGAATTTCGAATAAAGCCATCACGCCAATCCCTAAACTAAATAGTGAGATTATCAGTCCAATACTGCGTGAAGCAATAATTGAAAATCGATCGGCCCGCTGAATCAGCGTAGCCACCAAAAGTCCATTGATTCCATCGGACAGCATCATCCCTAGCATAAAGAACAGTCCTAAGATCCCTGAGAAAAGCCAACCTGATAGAAGGGAAGCGGAGATGGAGAAGAGAGCGATTTGGCTAAAGGTATCGAATGAGAAAGCAAAAAGGGCGCCGATCGACATGATCAGCATCGGATTGTACTTTTTAGCACTGAGTTTTTTGACTAGAAAGCTCTTCAAGCCCACAGGAATTGTTTGATTTTGGAAAACATTATAAAGGTTCAAGAGCCCAAAGAGGATTAAGAAGACAATCGAGACCCACTGGCCGAATCCATCTAGCCACTTTGGGATATGGGACTGCATCAAGCCGCTGCCGATGATCAAGCTGATCAAGATGACGACAAAGCCGTGGCCGAGGGAAAATAAAAATCCAACGAATTTCGAGAGAAGCCGATTGTCGCGCACTGTTCTTGTGATGGCATCGATGGTCGCAAGATGATCTAGGTCAAATCCATGCCTGACTCCCAATGTCAATGCCATCATAACCAAAACGATCCATGAAGTGTCTGCATCCATTTAACAAATCCTAGGTAATTGATCCCCCACCATTCTGTAGAGGAAGCGGTGTGTGCCAAAAGAATTTTTAAAATCGCGCTAGGTGACGCAGACTGATCCATCACTTCACCGATGATGCTGGCCCCCTTCAGGACTCTGAGCGCATCGCTTTCTTGGTGTTTGGGAACAAATGCGACAAAACGCCCTTCATTGGCTACATACAAAGGATCTAACCCCAAAATCTCACAGGCGCTATCAACAGCGGTGCTCACACAGATTGCATCTTCTTCGATCCTAAACTCCATTCGAGAGGTCTCTGCAAGCTCGACAAGGGCAGTTGCAAGGCCTCCTCGTGTCAGGTCGCGCAGGCAATGGACTTCTATTCCCTCGCGAAGAAGAGTCGTTACTTGAGGGACGAGTGAGCAGCAGTCGCTCAAAAGAGGCGCTGAAAACTCGAGCCCCTCTCTGATCGCCATGACCGCCATCCCGTGACGCCCGATGTCTCCGCTGAGAAGGATCCGATCTCCCTTTTGAATGCGGCGGGGGTGGATCGGCTCTTCGACCATGCTGATCCCGATGCCGCTGGTATTGATGAAAATGTTCGCTCCTGTATGTCTTTCGATGACCTTGGTATCACCCGTGACAATTTGAACAGAATTGTCCTCTGCCTCAGCTCTCATCGACTCGACAATCTTCCTTAGATCACTCTGGAGAAACCCCTCCTCAATAATGAAACTGCAGCTTAAGTACAAGGGCTTGGCCCCGCACATGGCAAGATCGTTGATCGTTCCCGTCACGGCGAGCTTGCCGATATCCCCTCCTGGGAAAAAAATGGGCTGCACTACGTAAGAATCAGTTGTAAACACGATCTGATTGGCAGGGATGTCTAAAAGGGCGCCGTCGTGGAGAAGATCGAGTTTGTCATTGCGAAACGCGGGGAGAAAGATATTTTCAATGAGTTGGCTTGTCTTCTTTCCGCCGCTGCCATGGGCTAGCGTGATCACTTCTTCATCGTCTATCATTGCCGGGCAGGAGAGATTCATACCAATTCCTTATAATGATAGTAGGCGGCGCAAGCCCCTTCATTGGAGACCATAGGCGCACCATAGGGCATCTCTGGAGTGCATTTAATGCCGAATAAAGGGCATTCGCACGGTTTTTTCTTACCTAATAAAATCAGGCCGCTGATGCATCCATTCTCCTGCACCTCTACCTTTTCTTCTATAGGGAATCGAAGGGCCGCATCGAAATCAGTATATTCCTCAGCCAAGCAAAGTCCGCTGCTTGAAATCATCCCGATCCCTCTCCAGGGGCGCTCAACAATTTTGAAGACGCTTTCTACAATGGACTGCGCAGAGAGATTCCCCTGCTCGCTGACGCACCTCTGGTATTGATTGACGACTGCATATTCCCCTTTTTCGAGCATCTCGACGCAAAAATAAATGCCCTGCAAGATGTCCAATGGCTCAAATCCGGTCACCACAATCGGCACCTGATATTTACTCGAGAGGCTGTGATAGTGGCTATAACCGGTGACCGTGCAGACATGACCTGCTGCTAAAAAGGCCTGCACCTCATTATCGGGAGACCGCAAAAGGAATTCTAGAGCAGGCGGAACGAGCACATGGGAGACCAAGAGGGAGAAATTTTTCAGGCCTCTTTTTTTAGCTTGATAGGCTGCCATGGCATTGGGGGCCGTCGTCGTCTCAAAACCGACAGCAAAAAAGATCACTTCTTTGCTTGGGTTTTCTTCGGCAATCTTCACAGCTTCTAGAGGGGAATGGACGATCCGCACATCGGACCCTTTTGCCTTCA
>JAGVJV010000102.1 GCA_020050965.1 Parachlamydiales bacterium | reverse complement strand
TAATCCCCTCAGTCCTATTTCAAACCACAGTAGTGAGGCTAACAATAGCGGTAAAAATCCCAAACAAGCTCCTGCCCCCACTGTCATCCATCCTGATACAGGCCTTATTGCGCCAGATTTTTCGAAAGGTTTTTGTCGTCGTTCTTCCAGAGGAAAAAAAGAGCCCCCTTTGCTTCCTGACAAAAAGGTCTAATTTCTCAATTCCACTGGCTTCTTTTGGGCATACTTCAGTAGTGCGCTAAGATGTGGCAAGGCCATAAAGACCATCACCAGATCGACCAAAGACCAGATCGTTTTTACTTCAGAAATCGCCCCTGCAAAGATCATCAGCCCAGTTGCCAAAAGATAATAGCGGCTTTTTCTATTCTCTGTGAGAAAGCCATAAGCCTGGCTGCCGTTGTAACAGTTGCCCAAAATAGTGCCAAAGCCAAAGAGCAGTCCGCTAATGGCCACGATGGCGACTCCGAAGACGGAAAAATAGCGCTCGAAGGAGGCGGCTACCATGCTAATCCCTAAGGGCAGATCGGGGTCTTGCCAAGTTTTAGTGAGCAGGGCCACACAGCCAGATAAAAAGGCGATAAATCCGGCGGTAAAGGTGGAGAGCATTGCGAGCATTCCCTGCTGCTCTGGATCATTGGTTTCTGCCATCGAATGGGGAATTGTCTGAGTCCCAACCCCAGCTTCAGTTACCTGTGTTCCTTTAAAAATGCCCCAGCGGAGCGCGCTCATGATCCCGCCAACGAGGGCGCCGGTTGCCATCGGTTGCGGAGAAAATGCTGCTTTAAACATTTCGACAAACATGGGGCCTAGTTGATGGAGATTGGAGAAGATGATAAAGAAACTCGAGCTGATATAGAGGACAAACATGATCGGCACTAGCTTTGCCGAAAACGAACCGATTCGCTTAATCCCTCCAAACATCATTACAAGGACCAGCAACGCAAGAACGCCGCCCGATATCATGGGGGATATTCGGTAACCTCCAAGGAAGGGAGAATCCAAAATAGCTGCTACTTGGTTAGCCTGTGCGGCAGACCAAGCCATCATCAAGATTAAACAACAGACCGCATACCACTTGGCCATCCGCACAGAGACGAGAGCTTTCAGATACTGCATCGGGCCGCCCATGATCTGGCCCGATTCTAGCTTTTTCCGATGTTTGATGCTGAGGGAGACCTCGACATAGGTGGCGGCGCTTCCAAAAAACGAGGAGAGGAGGAAGCCAAAAAGAGCGCCGGGGCCGCCTAAATGGATCGCAATCACTGGTCCTACGATGGTCGAAATTCCGAGGGTGGTCGACATGGCGGTGAGCAGGGCCCGATGGGGGAGGATCGTATGAGTACCAGCTTCCCCTTTGCTCTGGGGGAGCAGGCTTTTGATCATGGAAAATAGGGAGCGAAAGAAGCGAAGTTGGATGAAGCCCGATCGAAAGGTGAGAAAGATGCTGCCGCCTAAAATGAAGAGGCATGACAGAAACAAAAGAAGTTCCGTACTTTTTTCGAGTAGCTTGGCAAAATCCATAATTTACTCTTAATTTTGTCATCATTTTCCATTTTTTTTATAGGAAAATCTTGGTATAGCTCGGTTTATGAGTTTGAGAACAAGACTTTTTTTGAATGTAGGGGTGATCTTCTTCTTCGTCGCCCTTCTATCATTTTTGCTGCCCAGTATTATCGTGAATAAGGAGATGGCGAAAGGGGGAGAAGAGATCGAGACTTTTGTGCAAAAACAAGAGCGCAACGTTAACAAAATCTTGGCTAGTCTGCTGGCCGACATTTTTCGAGAATTTAAAGGACCGGAAGATCAAGTAGCGGTTACTGCATTTCTTCAGCAAATGGCCCGGACGTCGCAAAAGACGATTATCTTTCTCTATCATAATCAAACTCCTTTCGCCTTCAATAATGAGGGAAAGCCCTTCGATCCAAAACTTGAGGGCTTTGATGTGAGCCAGCTGAATGAAGATATGGGCAAAGTCACTTGGAGAGGGACCACCTATAACTATTTAAAGTATATCATCGATGGGGGCTGGGATATACCCCGCGCCGTCAAAAATTGTGAATTTGGTCCCACGCGAAAGCTCTCGCGGTTCAACTGTTTTTCCGAGGGTAGTATCGAGTTAATACAACCCTCGGAAAAACAGTTGAACCCCGAGGCTTTGGCGCGGTCCAAATCCACAATTTTTGACGGCGCGGGGTATAGCACTCTTGTGATCCTCAACCCTTCAGATCAGGAATTTTCAGTTATCCCCCTGCTGAAAAAAATGGGCAATTCGATCTCGCATGAGATCACAACCAACATTCTGCTAGTTAGCTTGCTTATTTTTGCTATCGCCCTTTTTGTTCTGTCCCGCACCGCTAAAAAAATCACAGACCCAGTTGTTGCCTTAGCCCAAGCAACCGGCGAGATCGAAAAGGGGCATTACGATCTAGTTTCCCTTCCCACTTTAGGGAAGCGAAAGGATGAAATTGGGACCCTTTCGCATGGCTTTGAAAAGATGATCACAGCCTTGATGGACCGAGAGAAAATTCGAGGCGTCTTGAGCAAAGTGGTCTCAAAAGAGATCGCGGCTGAAATTTTGCAGAGCAATATTGAACTCGGCGGAGAAGAAAGGGTCGTCACGGTCCTTTTCAGCGATGTGCGAGACTTTACCAAGATCACTGAGAAGATGGATCCTAAAAATGTGGTTCAGATGATGAATTCCTATTTTAGCCAAATGTGCCGCATCATCGATCACAACGAGGGTGTAGTCGATAAGTTTGTGGGCGATCTGATCATGGTCCTCTATGGTGCTCCGATCGAAAAGCCCGACAGTGCGAAAAGGGCAATCGCGACTGCGCTTTTGATGAAAAAGCAATCCGTTCTACCGATTGGAATCGGGATCCATACGGGGATTGTGGTCACTGGAAATATCGGCTCGGAGACTCGGCTCAACTATACCGTTTTAGGGGCTAACGTCAATCTTGCCTCACGACTCTGTTCTGCTGCAAAGCCCATGCAGATCCTTATTTCAGAGGCGACTTTAAGAGTTCCAGGCGTCATGGAATCCTTTGATTATCAGGAGCTTCCTTCTATCTCTCTGAAAGGTTTTGAGCAACCGGTGAAGGTATATGAAATTCTCGACAATAAGAAAAATATTTAAAAAAAAAGATTGATAGACTACACAGGGTTTAAAAGTTTAACACACCCTTAGGAGGGGAATCGCATGAAGAATTTGAATTTGCTCGTTAATATTCTGCTCATCATTGGCGGGATCAACTTAGGTCTAATTGGACTTGCCCATTTTGATTTTATTGGAAGAATATTTTCCCAACATATGGGAGTTATCCGAGTTATCTATACTCTGATCGGTATCGCAGCTATCGTAAAAATCGTCCTGCTCACCGTTTACAACAAAGCTCTTCAAAAGTAAGCAGCTCAAATGAAAGGGATCTCATCGAAAAGGTGAGATCCTTTTAAAACATCGTGAACGTTTGCGCTTGCGTTCCCGTTTTCCGAATTAAAACATTTTTTAAACCGGAAAACGGAAACGCAAGCGCAAACGTTCAC
>JAGVJV010000121.1 GCA_020050965.1 Parachlamydiales bacterium | reverse complement strand
CCCTGATTCTGTCTTAAAGAATGCTCGAGGTCTCGTCCTCCTTAACGAAGTCAAGGGGGGATTTATTTTTAGCGGTGGGGTCGGCTCTGGTCTGGTCATCGCTCGCTTGGATAACGGGTGGTCGGCACCTTCGGCAATTGGTACAGGATCTGTAGGCTGGGGTTTCCAAATTGGGGGAGAGGTGACAGACCTTGTCCTAGTGCTCAATAGCAAAGCGGCTGTCGATGCGTTTGCGCAAGGGGGCAGTATCACACTAGGGGGAAATTTGAGCATCGCTGCAGGGCCTGTTGGAAGAACTGCCGCAGCTGCAGTCGTCCTTCCTCCAGCAGCCATCTATACGTATAGCGTTAGCCGAGGAGCTTTTGGAGGGGTTTCACTTCAAGGGGCTGCTTTCATCGAGAGGGCGTCCGTAAATTCCCAATTTTATGGGTTTCAAGTGACCCCTTCACAATTGCTGTATGGGCAGGTTCCGCCTCCTGAGAGCGCACAGGCCTTGTATGAAGAGCTTGACCAGTACTAAAGAGCTTTTAAAAAAGCTGCACTCCTCTGCGAACGGCATTTCTGAGCAAGAGACAAAAAGACGGCAAAAAATCTACGGAAAAAATCAGGTAAAAACGAAGGTTAAAGATAGCAACCTGATCCTTTTGCTAAATCAGTTTAAATCCCCCTTTGTCATTATTCTTCTCTTCGCCTGTATTTTTTCCTATGTGATGAAGGACAACATCGATTCAGCGATCATTTTCACCATTATTTTCTTCAGCTCCCTCTTAGGTTTTTTTCAAGAGAAAGGGGCCCGTGACACTGTTAGACAACTTCTGAAGCTCTCTAAACCGCATATTGTCGTCATCCGCGATTCTAAAGAAAAATCAGTCCATTTTGAAAGCCTTGTTCCTGGAGATATCATTTTGCTTAAATCGGGCGATATGGTGCCTGCCGATTGCGTCTTGATCGAGGCAAAAGACCTCATGGTCGATGAGGCGATCCTGACAGGGGAGTCGATCCCTGTTGAAAAGCATTCTGAAAACAGTAATGTCTTCAATGGGACCAATGTGATCTGCGGGACTGCAAAAGCGCTCGTCGTGACGATCGGCAAGGAGACAGAATTTGGGAAAATCTCAGAGAAAATAGCCGAAAGAGCTCCTCAGCCAGCATTCCAGCAGCGCATGATCCAATTTGGGTTGCTGCTCATGACGCTGACTGTGAGTTTTATGGTCGCGATCTTTATACTCAATGTGATCGTCAAGCATCCCATTTTTGAATCGATGATGTTCTCTTTAGCGATCGCTGTTGGATTTACTCCTCAGCTGCTGCCCCTTGTGATGACTGTCAATTTGGCTCAGGGTGCAAAGCACATGGTCAAAAAAAAGGTCATTGTCAAAAAATTAAACTCAATTGAGAATTTCGGCTCGATGAACATCCTGTGCTGCGATAAAACAGGAACGCTCACAGAAAGCAAAGTCGAACTCTATTCGGCTGTCAATTGTGAAGGAAAGGAAAGCCCCTGGGTCCATGCCTATGCCTACGTCAATGCCCATTTTCAGTCTGGCTATCCCAACCCGCTCGATGATGCCATTTTACGAAAAGAACATCTCAATCATCTAAAATGGGAAAAGCTCGATGAGATCCCTTATGATTTTAAGAGAAGTCGGCTCAGTATTCTCGCCAAAAAAGGGCCTGAAGTTGCCGTTGTCACAAAAGGGGCATTCCAGAATATCCTGGCAATCTGTTCTAAAATCCAGGTGACAGAGACCGAAATCGCAGATCTCAGAGCACAGAGAGGCGAACTGGAAAAGTATTTTACGACACAAAGTCAAAGTGGCTTTCGAGTTCTGGGAATTGCCTATAAAAAATTTGATCATAAGCAAAAATTAAATCCAGAAGATGAAACCGATCTCATTTTTTTGGGGTTCTTACTATTCTACGATCCTCCTAAACCCAAAATTGCAGAAACTCTCAAGGAGATGGTTCGGTTGGGAATTAAGATGAAGATTCTTACAGGAGACAACCCCTACGTAGCAGCATTTCTTGCCAAAAAGACAGAGGTGCTTAAGCAAGATGTAGTCGTAGGTAAAGATTTAGAAAATCTCAAAGAAGAAGAATTTAATCAACTTGTACTCAAAAAAGATGTGTTTGCTGAGGTAAGCCCCTTGCAAAAAGAGCAGATTATCCGTGCACTAAAAAAATCTGGGGCTATCGTCGGCTACCTAGGCGATGGACTCAATGATGCACCCGCTTTTCATGTTGCTGATGTGGGAATCTCAGTGAGCAGTGCCGCGCCCTTCATTAAAGCGCGGGCCGATATTGTACTTGTTGAGAAAAGACTCCGAGTTTTAATAGCCGGAGTTAAAGAGGGGAGACGTACCGTTGCAAATACCCTCAAATATATCCTCATGGCCATCAGCGCCAATTTTGGCAATATGTTTAGCATGTCGGGCGCTTCTCTCTTTTTGAGTTTTCTTCCCCTCTTGCCCAAGCAAATTTTGCTCAACAACCTGATGACCGATTGTTCTGTGATGAGCATCTGCACAGACAACATCGATACAGAAATGGAAGAAATGCCTTGGAAATGGGACATCAAACGACTCAAATGGTTCATGCTGATCTTCGGCATCGCCAGCTCAGTATTCGATTACATGATGTTTTTTGGGCTGCTCTTTATTTTTAAAGCAGGTGAACCGTCCTTCCAGACCGCTTGGTTTATCGAATCGGTCCTTTCAGCCTCACTCATCATCTTCTTTATCCGATCCCAGCTGCCCTTCTATAAAAGTAAACCGAGCAAGACCCTAATTTTTACAATCCTAGGAGTCTGCGCCGCAACCATTGCCCTCCCCTGGACACGCCTTGGGAAACTCTTCAATCTAATCCCTCTACCGCTGCCCTATTTCCTCTATATTTTTGGGGTCCTAGTCGCCTATGCTGCATTAGTCGAAGCTATTAAATACTATTTCCTTAGGGTGAAGAAGTTTAACTTTATTTCTTCAAAGATCCAGCAATAAATGCTGTCGTCCAAGCGTTTTGGAAATTAAACCCACCGGTAACGCCATCGATATTTAAAATCTCTCCTGCAAAGTATAGCCCTGGGCAGAGCTTACTCTCCATCGTCTGAAAATTCACCTCGCTTAAAGTGATGCCGCCGCAAGTGACAAACTCCTCTTTATAGGTGGTTTTTCCTTGGACCTGATAGGGGTCAGCATGGAGTTTCTCTGCCAGCTTTCTCAGCTCTTTATGGGACTTTTGATCTCCGACAAGACGCTTCCAGAGATTCTTAGGCAGCAGTTGCGAAGATGATTTTAGCGCCTGAAAGATTTCTTCAACATTCATATTGGGAAGCCAATTGACGATGAGCTCAACTTGATAATTTTTGGCATGGAGTTCCCGTGCGGCCCAGGCAGAGAGCTTGATCGCCGCAGGGCCGCTGAACCCCCAATGGGTGAGCAGCACAGGCCCAGTTTGAGAATAGGGCATCCCACGGATATGCAACTCAGCGATGACAGATATCCCGCCTAAGTCTAAAAGAGGGGAGGTCGGTACATTAAAGGTAAACAAAGAGGGGACCGGCTCTTCTATCGTATGTCCTAACTTCCTTGCCCATTCATAGCCTTGAGGACTGCTTCCAGTGGCGAGCATCAGAGCAGAGGCAAAAATCTGCTGACCTTCTAATTGGATCAAAAAACCGGCCTCTTCTTTCGTGATCTGCTCGACTTTCTGCCGCAGCGCAATCTCAACGCCCAATTTTTTTGCTTCTGAAAGGAGGCAATGGATAATTGTTTCAGAGGTATCGGTCGTCGGAAACATCCGCCCATCCGATTCAGTTTTGAGATCGACGCCGCGAGCCTTAAACCACTCGACTGTATCGCGGGGGTCAAAGCGGTGAAAGGGGCCAATTAACTCTTTCCCGCCACGGGGGTAGTTTTTGGAGAGCTTCAGCGGGTCAAAACAGGCATGGGTCACATTGCACCGCCCTCCGCCCGAAATGCGCACCTTGGATAAGAGCACGGCGCTCTTTTCCAATACGAGGACAGAGCGATCAGGATGGGATTGTTTTGCCTGAATCGCTGCAAAGATTCCGGCTGCCCCTCCGCCGATAAGGACAAAATCAACATTT
>JAGVJV010000050.1 GCA_020050965.1 Parachlamydiales bacterium | reverse complement strand
TGATCGGAGCCCTTGGATGCTTCATCACCATGCTCATGATCAATCCTGGAGCCACCCTCATCGTTCTCGCCCTAACCATCGCCCTTTGCCTCTGGACCTCAAACCGCAAACTCGGTGGCAACTGGGACGATATCCGCCATAGTATCTTCTCTTTTCTCATCTATAAAGGGATGGCCCAACTATCCGCGCTCAAACCCAATGCTAAAAGCTGGCGCCCCCACTTGCTCACCCTATTCAACCAAGATCTACCGGAAAAAAACCTTGCCTACTTCTCCAATGCGCTCGACCAAGGTAAAGGCTTCCTCACCTTTGGCACCTGCCAAACAAGTGCCCAAAATGAAGCGCAAATACGCCAAACCCTCAACGAATACCGCATCCCCTCCTACGTGCACATCAATCGCTCCCAAGAGAGCCTACTCCACCTAGAACAGCTGATTGGAAATTACGGCCTCGGCCCGCTAAAGCCCAACACGATCATTCTGCCCATGCCTCAAGAGCCTACACGCGTTGAATTTTGTGGACAGCTGGTCACCGAAATTCAGCAATATGGCAAGAACATCATCTTCTTTAAAGATGATCCTGAAAACAGCGGTCTCTATACACAGAATTCCAAGAAGCCAAAAGAGATCGACCTTTGGTGGAAGGGAGGCAATCAAAAGAACTTCGAACTCTGCCTCGCCCTTTCCTATTCGATGCGCGGCAGCGCCTATTGGTCCGGTGCCGAAATCTGCATCAAATCGATCGTCCATCATGAAGAGACGCAGAAGAAGTTGCACCACGTCTTTGATCGCTATCAGCAAAGACTGCGCATCAAAAACTTCAGGTTTGAATCGATCCTCGACCCCAATGAGGCCTTCTTCGAAAATCTGCTAACCCATTCAGCCGACTTTACCTTTTTGGGCTTCCGCGAGCGCCTCCCCGAAGAGAGCTTAGAAGCCTACCAGAGCTATTTTGCCGACCTCACACAGAAGACTGCTCCCCTTAAGAATTTCGCACTCGTGCAGGCGGGGGAAAACCTCGATTTCGAGAAGATCTTTTATTAAATCAGCGCTACAGATACCCGTATTTATACCCAAATATACCCAAGTAAAAAGGGAATTTTAACTCATCTTTGAAATGTAACTCCAGTGCTCGGAAGTTATGCCATTTGAGAAAGGATGTTTTTCCTTGCGAAGTGTTAAAAGGGTACAGTTTTTAACTGGATACTCACTTTTAAAATCAACTAAAGATTTGGTCATTTCTGACGTAGGATTAGAGGAAAATTTAATTTCATAAGCATCAAAATGATCCCCATAATCTAGAATCAAGTCCACTTCCAGATCTTTGCTGGTACGGTAAAAATAGCATGGGGCTCTCTCCCCTTTTTCTGCAAAGTGTTTTACAGTATCCATGACGACCATGTTTTCAAAAATATGACCTGCAAAAGGAGAATGGATAAGTTGCTCTTCATTTTCAATTCTGAGCAAATAGCAAAGAAGGCCAGTATCTATAAAAAATATTTTCGGTGATTTGATGACACGTTTCGTAATATTTCTGGCATAGGGCTCTAGGAGATAGATAATAGAAGTCGCTTGCAAAAGCATCAGCCAATCTTTTGCTGTTGTTTGCGAAATCCCACATTCTTTTCCAATCTCAGTTAAATTGAAAAGTTGACCAGCTCTCGAAGCTAAGAGGACGATAAATCGTTGAAACTGACTTAGATCATGAATATTGCGCATTACCCTAAGATCTCGTTCCAAATAGGTAGATAAATAGGCACCATGCCAAAATTTGGGATTTAGTTTAGATTCAACTTGAAATTCTGGATAAAACCCCTTGAGCATTTGGCCAGCTAGGTGGCGTGGTTCATAAAAATTATCATGAGGAATTTCTCGCCAACTCAAGGGATAAAGTTGGAATATGGCTACTCGTCCAGCTAACGATTCTGAGACGCCTTTCATTAGAGGAAAGATTTGCGAGCCAGTTAAAACGTATTGCCCATGCCTTCTTCGATCGGCATCTACCTTCATTTTAATATAGGGCAAAAGTGATGGGGCATATTGAATTTCATCAATGATGAGAGGAACATCGTAAGAATTAAGAAAAAGAGCCGGATCAGAAATGGCAAGATTGCGGATTAAAACATCGTCGAGGGTGACATAGTGGTAATCTTTTAAGCAATGTTGCAATAGGGTAGATTTCCCAGCTTGGCGTGGGCCAGTGACTAGAACAACAGGGAATTGCTCTAGGGCTTCCTTAAGAGGCTTTTCTAACTTACGATGGAGGTACATAGTTGTATTTTAACATAAAACTGGTGCAAATTCAAGATTTAATCTGGGTTTTGCACCAATTTTCCTAAACCCCTATGTATTAGAGGTTTTTGGCCAATCGATTTGGACTGGGAAGCCCAGCTTAGGGAAGAGGTGCTTCAGGGCCTTTAGGATTTCGGCATGATGCTCGAGGCAGGCATGGTGAATGGCTTCGAGGGTTTGAATAGCCCGTTTAAACTGAACCTGGTCGATGGGGCGCTCCCGAATGAGCAGGGCTGGGCTATAGAGCATCCATTGGAGGAGTTCTTTCTCCCCTTTCGTCCATTTCTCAGGATTGGAAACCATACGCAGAAACCCGTAGAAGATCGCTGTCTGCTCTATTCCGGTATCGATGGCGTCTTTGCAGGTGAAGCTGATGGAGTCGACTTGGAGCAGTTCGATCACTTTTAGGACTAAGAGGGTGTAGAAGATTTCGATAAAGGATTGCCGTTCATGGCGAGTGAGGCTTGTTTTTGCATCGAAGAAGCATTCGTGGACAGCTTTGAGGGCCGGGCTGATGAACTCTTCCAGTTTTTTTCCTTTGAGCAATTCGGGGATGTGGAAGCCGCAATCTTCGGCACTAAGGATCTGCTCTTTGAACTGCTCCATGAAAACAGGGGCGCCGCTATAGGTCTGGTATTCATCTTGTTGATTATAGAAGCTGGTGTTTTTGGCCAGCCCGAGCACGGGGAAGGTCTCAAAGTACTCTGCCGATTTGCCGAGATCTTCTATGGCTTTGCACCGGGCGAACTCTTTCCAGGAGGTGCGGTCTTGGAGGTTGATCAGCAGATGGCGGTCGGGTTTAAGCTCATCGCGCAGGTAGCGGAGGAAACCGATGAATTCGGGAACGATTTGGGCCTGCTGGATGATGACCTGTTTGACAGGGGCGGGAATGCGCAAGACGGTGA
>JAGVJV010000135.1 GCA_020050965.1 Parachlamydiales bacterium | reverse complement strand
TTGCCAAATCCATTGATATCAAATAATGTTTCGACAATCAAGGATCCTCCCAACACAATGCCTAAAGATCCCGCAAGAGAGGTTACAATGGTAATAGCGGCATTGCGTCCGACATGTTTGAATAAAATGGTCAAAGGGGGAACACCTTTTGCCCATGCCGTACGCACATAATCTTGATGCAACACTTCCAATACGGCTGTGCGTGAGAGGCGAGCTTCGGAAGCTAAACTGCCGTATAAGACAGCAACAACAGGTAAAGCAATGTGTTGGAGAATATCAACTAAACGTTGGTAAGAGATTTCTTGATCATAGAGGCGGTCTGGACTAGAAAATCCACTGATCGGAATGGGATCATGAGAAAAAGGAAAGCAATGATAAAGGGCCACTTTTTCGATCAAGAAAGGAGCGACAACAAAGACGGGAATGGCATAAAGCACCAGAAAAAATAGATTTAATCCATAATCTATCCAGCGATGTTGGTTGTAAGCCATGAGAATGCCGAAAGATTGGCAGAGCACAAAAGTGATTAACATGGGTAACAGAGCCAATGTCAGAGAATATTTAAAGCGTTTGGTGACTTCGCTGATGACAGTTTTACTCGAATCGTTGCGTAAAGTCCCAAAGTCTAATCTTAACACACGTCCCATATAACGGGTAAAGCGTGTTTCGAAGAAAAACAAAGAAATCTTTTCCCGAAAAGAGGGCTGGAACTGATAGAAAACGGCATTTTGATCGTACCACTGCTGCATAGCGGCGATTTTCTTTTGGATCTCTATTTCAGAAGTATTGGTCGACCATATAAAGGAACGGAGAGTTTGGTCATCTTCTGTGATGCGTTGATTCCAGGCTTTCTGTTCGGCGGTGAGGTGGGGTCCGATATGGCCGGGGCGAGTGCCTCCCCGTACAAAGAAGTGGGCAGCTAAACGTTGGATATCAGGGGGCGTTTGAGAATCTTCTAAGATGGCGAGGAGATGCGGCATGATAAAGTGTGATTGATCGCCGAATCTCACACGGAGCTCGTTATATGTTTTAAGAGGCATTTCGTCAGGACTGGAAGAGGTTTCACGGTGGTGAACGAGTTGCCAAAGGGTTGTTTCAACATAAGAGCGAGAAAGCCAAGGCCAGGTGTTAAAGAGAATGGGGAGAGTGAGACCATAAAATTCACGAAATTGTAAGTAACGCTCATCGCTGCTGAAAGCGACCGAGCGATCGGCACGACGGCTAGCGGTGCCTTCTTGAGAAATTTCAGCATAAGAAACAGGATCACCGGGAGCCAGATTGATGATCACAAAGTTGACAAGGACAATGCAAAACAGGGTGAGAGGGAGGAGAAGGAGGCGTCGAAGGGTATAAATCCACATAAGTTAGAAAGCCTGCTTACGCGAAGCGTTTACAATTTTGGGGATAACGTGAGCATTCGCTATTGCATGACATTTGCTTATTTATTGTCAAATGCCAGAGCAAGATAAATCCAACATTTAGAGAATTTGTCCAGCGGTCCCATATTTTAGGAGGGAAGATCGAACAAATGCTACGAAAGTCTGAGGTTCTAAACAAAGCAGGCGGTGAGCCTCGTTAATTTTATTAAATCGCTCATGACCTGCTGGATTCTTATCGGGATGATACTGAAAAGCAAGTTTTCTGTAGCTTTTTTTTATTTCTTCTTGAGTCGCTTCCTCTGTTAGTCCTAGAGCCTCATAATAGACTTTGAGGTCTTCGGCCCTTTCTTCTGCCCATATTTTAAAATCGCTTATGATCTTCTCTTTGTTTTTAAAGACATTGCGTGCAAGACGTCCATATTCCGGTAAGGCAATTCCAAGAATATCACAACCCACTCGAATCGTTCGAATCACCAGTTGTTGTATGACATAACAACCTAGCACAAAACAGGTTAGCATCACTGCCTTAAGTGTTGCTGATCTAAAAGGAAGTTGTTTCCCCGTCCATAAGGCATAGGCTAATCGAGCAATGAAACTAACAATTTCTGTTGCAACTCGCTTGACGATTGTATAAGCACCTATGCTAATTTGTGAAGTGATGTCAATGACTGAAATGAGGCGTCCCGTATTGCTTCTAACCGAAAATAATGCGTTGCCGTAATACTGGTGATCAGATACATAATCTGAAGCAATAAAAGGCTTGGCATAGTTGATGATAAAAGAATCTATCATAAATAAATTATATCACTTTTTATATAAAAAATTGATTATTAATTTAAAATAAATCAATAGGAATTAAAATTCAATCAAATTTTGATAAAGATTTTTCTTTTATCCAAAATAAACTAGATTGAGGTTCTCCTACATTGGCCCCAGGAATCAAATCTTGGCGCTCAGCCGGAATAAACACATTCTGTAAATAATCCCGGTAAACTAAAGCTACTTTAGGTGCATACAAAAAGGTATAGGGAGCTTCTTCATAAATGATTTTGTCGAAACGATGATAAAGTGCAATACGTTTTTGTGGGTCATATTCGTACTCCAACAGATCAATGATCCGATCCACTTCCGCATTGGCAAATCCAATGGCATTGGAAGACCCTTTTTCTTTTGCTCCTGTCGAGTACCACAGCTGTTTGGGGTCCTCCGGCGGTGTGCCTAACATCCACCCCATGAACACCGCATAAAAATCTTTATCTTCAAATACAGCCGAGAGATCGGCCATATCCACCCCGTTGGGTTTACAATCAATTCCAATTTCCTTCAAAGTTGTGGCGATATAATCGCAGATGGCTTTTGTCGTCGGATTTTTGACATAATAAGTTAAGATAAAGCGAAAAGGAATGAGTTTGCCCTCGATCCATTTTTCAATCACTCCATCGCCACTTTGTTCGTACCACCCTTCTTCTTGGAGTAAGGCGCGGGCACGATCCAAATTAAAAGGGTAGGGCTTAAGGCTCGCATCGTAAGAAGGTGAAAAAGGGAAAAAAGGTCCTGTGATTTGCAGTCCCCTCCCATTGAGATTTTGGCGAATGATGCGTTCACGGTCGATCGCTAAGGTGAGGGCTTGACGTACTTGACGACTACTAAACAGCGGGCGTGCTTCATTCCATCCAATATAATTGTAGCTGCGTCCCATGTAATCTAAGCGTTTGGCTGCAAGTCCTCGTTGAGCTTGTTGTTGATAGGGCTCACTCAGCAAAAATTGATCGAGCTCAGCTAATTGATTCGGCGGGACTTCAAATAGATCAATCGCTCCTGTCTTAAAATCCTCCCAGATGGTATTGGGAGAGCCACGGAACTTGACTTCGAATGCGTCGACTAAGACGGCATACGGATCATAAAAATCAGGATTGCGTCGAAAGCGAATTTCACGGTCTGTCATGCCATCAAATAGCCAAGGACCGCAACTGACGATGACATTTTTAGCCCAGTGGTGGGCAAAGTTTTGGGCCCAAACGGGATTCGTTTGATAGGTATGGGGGGCTGCATCATCCGGAACAATTTTAGTTCCGTCGGCAAAGTATTGATACACAAAGCGTGGGAGAGGGCGTAAACCGCCTGTGAGCGATTTAGCGAGATATTTCATTTGCAACGTTTCTTTCCCATCCTCCCCTTTGACTTTTTGTGTTTTCCAGCGCACGACAAGCGTGAAGTCATCGACGACACGCAGCTCTTCGACATCTTGATAATAGAGACGCTGGACAACCGCCCCTTCTTCTTCTAGATGAGGGTTCATGAGAGCATCGAAGTAAAATTTAAAATCGTGAGCGGTGACTGGATGTTTCGTTAAAAAACGAGGAGCGAGTGCGAGACCTTCACTAAAATGAAGCGGATTCAAAGGGTGCCAAAAGAGATCTTGGCGTAGAAAAAGCCAATATTCCGGATATCCCTCCGGTGTATGGCGTAACTCCATGGATAAGGCCATAGCGGGCGTAAAGGTTTCATAGATCCCCACCTGTTGAGCCGTCAAAGAAACTGTGCACTGGGCATTCCAAGCGGCGACATGGCTCCAGTTACTAAAAGGATGCAGATGATCGGGTTTGCCAATCGAATCTTCTTTGCGAATGCCATGAGGTTTAAAATGATCTCCTAATAATTTAGGTAAGGTCGTGAGATAAAAAGGATCGGGAGACAGAAGATTAGATGAAGAAGAAAGAAGAGGAGCGGCGCTCTGTTCTATTTGTGAAGGATGCGTGAAACTCCCTTTCAACAGATCGACATGCACTTTATCGACCTCTCCTCGCAAGGCGAGGAGCTCATTCTTGATTTGTAGAAGATTTCCTTGCACGAATTTGAGATCTTGTTCAATGAGCACGGAAGACCAATACAGCATGGCCATAAAGGCAAATAATCCCAACCCAAGGATGAAGCGAAAAATATAAAGCGTAAGGGGTTCTTTATTCATCAAAAAACCACAAGATGGTAAGGTGTTGAAGCGTCAGGATTAAGCACCCAATGGGAAATCCACCCTAACTCTGCTAATCCACGACAACAGGCGAGAAGTCCGACGAAGAGAGAGCTCACTCCTAAAACAGCGCGGTCATATTGTTTAAGCTTTTTAAAGACTGTGAGGGTATGCATGGCAAGAATCAAAGAGGGAGTGGTGAGGAGAGCAAAGGCAAAGCCATTTCCCAGTCCAATCCACGCATTTCCCACGAGCGCACAGGCCGAAAACACCACAAGGGACTGTCCACAGGGTAGAGCCACTGTTAAAAATCCAAAGAGAAAAGCAGACCATCCCTTATCTTTCAAGAGCAAGGTCGAGATCCATTGTTGAATATGCGTCAGCAGCGGTTTTTGACGTGTCATTTTGATGCCAACAGGCTTGCCGATCAACTTATAGACTCCCCATCCCATGAGGATCATCCCTCCGATTAAACTCACACTTTCTGCGAGGTAATAGCGTTTCAAAAACACATGAAGGACAGCTCCCAGCTCTCCTGCGACAAGCCCAGCTAAGCTAAAAGACAACAGACGACCGGCGAAATAGAAGAAACGGTAATGATGCTGCCCGATCAGCATAACGAGGGGGCCACACATGCCGAGGCAATGAAGATTTCCAAAGAGATAAAGAGGAAGTAAGGAGAAGAATAACGTCATGGAGAAAGAACGGGTGAGGGTAAAAGAGAAGAGGGAGAAGTGGGTGCAGCATCATAACGGATTTTTTGGATGGCTGTCATATCCAAACCTGTTGAGCCTGAGTGGCGCATATAGGCAATACAGATGACATAGACCATGATGCCTAAAAATAAGGCCAGAATGCCATTTGAAACAAATTGAAACCAGTGCCAACGACGCATAATGATATCCAACTCACGTTAAAAAGATTATACGTAAAATTAATTTTTAGGGTACAAGAAAAAAGAGGGTATTTTGAAATTCTGATGGGATGATTTGTGTGCTACATTTCGTTATAAAGCCGTAAAAATTTTCCGCCCTATTAATTCAATAGGGCGGAAAATTTTTACGGCTTTATAACGAAATTTAGCAGCAAAGCATCCTCATCAGACTTTCAAGATACCCTCTAAATTGATTTATCCCTATTTCATGAGGTACTCAGATGACTCCTATCCCAACGGAACAGCTAGCTGAAGATTTAATTAAAAAGGTGAAGTCTCATCTGATTAGTACGATTGGCCGTACAGTGGAGGATGCGAGTTCTGACGAATTTTACCGTGCCTTATGCTATGCCATTCGTGAAGTCACGATGATGAACTGGATGGCGACCGCCCGGACCATTGCGATGCGCAAGGTCCGGATGGTGTACTATCTGTCGATGGAGTATTTGCCCGGGCGTCTCTTTATGAATAATATCACGAATCTCTGCTCGGCGGAAGTGGTTCGTATTGTGCTGCAAAAAATGAACCGCAACTTTCGCGATATCATTGAATGTGAAGAAGATCCGGGATTAGGCAACGGGGGGTTGGGGCGACTCGCCTCTTGTTTACTCGATGCGATGGCGACCCATCATTATCCGGCCCAAGCCTATGGGTTGCGCTATCAATATGGAATCTTTGAACAGCAGCTATGGAATGGCGTGCAAATTGAAGCGCCCGATTGTTGGCTCTTGAATGAAAACCCTTGGGAA
>JAGVJV010000252.1 GCA_020050965.1 Parachlamydiales bacterium | reverse complement strand
GCTGCTCCTGTATAAGACAGTGAATGGCCTTGATGAGGGGCAAAACAAGACCCACTGCCTGAGGCGCATTCAGAAATGGCTCATTCTCAAGCTTCGGCGCCAAGCGGAAGTTCATCAGGAAGATCTCAAGAAAACCAAGGTAAAACTCTTAGAAAGCCAAACAGACTATGTTACAAAGATTAGCAGTGTCGTTAAAAGCACAAATATCCTAAATCCCGACCATCAAATTGCCAAGTTTCAGCTCTGGTTAAAATTGCTCGATCATCACTTTGAAGCGGTCAGTTTTACCGATGCAGATGGAAAACTGCGGATTCAGTCCCATAAGGATGCTTATGATCAATTTCTTAATAAAATGAGGATGGAGGATAGCGAAAAGGCGATCGGTGAGTTTAATAAATGGCTGGGCGATAAATTCAATGATCTTAAGGGGGGCCCAGCTAATTTAAAATGGCTCGATGAACTTGGGGAAGCACAGGCCTTAAAGAGGTTAAATACTCTCTATTGGCGAGGGGAGGCAACTTATGCCCAAGTTTTAGAGCGGCTTGAAAATAAGCCTCTTACTGAAGAAGTGCAAAAACGGCTGAAGCTTAAGTTCGATGACTCGATGATCCAGGAGGAGTTCTACGAAGCCAAAGTGGAGATTGAGAAGAATCAAGTCGAACATGAAAAGAAACTCTCCGAGTGGCTTCAACATGTCATGACCGCTGTCGTCTCGGGAAAAGATCTCGAAGGGATTTTTCCAGATGAGGCCACTTTGACAAGTGCAATTGAGAAGAGAAAAATCCCAGCTTTTGTTCCAGCTGCTCCAAAAGCAGAGCCGAAAGAAGAAGTGAACTCTTTAAAAGAACTCGAAGAGAAAATCAAAAAAGGGGAGATCGATGAGAATGATGAGATTGAACTCAAAAAGTTGAAAAGTCAAATTGGTAAACGAGATAAAGTTCAAAGGACCATCGCCAATCTTGAGCTAGACATCATCAATCAAAAAGATAAAAAAGCTTTGGCAAATGAGGAGAAAGTCACGGCTTTTTTCAACTCCCAGCCAGGTGATGGTGTATTCAAAGAGCAAAAAGAAAAGGATCGGGAGAAGTTAAAGCAAGCTTTTTCTTCGTGCTGCTTCTTGCTAGGAGATGAATTTCTTCATGCGATCTTAGACCAATTAATTCAAACCAAAGAGGCATACGATATCCCCTCGCTTGCCCAAGTTTTCTCGGTTTTGCCCCGTTTAAATGATCCTACCATCCTCTTTGAAGTGATGGAAAACAAGCTGCCAGAGCATTGGGCTCAATGCTTGTTAGAAATGCACTGCTATGAGGTTCTCACTCCATGCCTTGAAAAGGTTGCGCTGGAAATTCCATCTGTAAATCTGAAGGGGAAAGCCGATTCTCAAAAGCAAGTGGAAATCGACAAGATTCTCGAAGGGAACAAGAAAAGACAGAAGACTTGCCTAGACTCGATCAAGTCGTCCATCCAAACCATCCTTCGCAGCAAATTGCTCGGATGTGACAAAGAGCATCTTCTTCGGCTGATTTCGGAACGCTTAGAAATGCTGGGTCAGGGGAAATTGGGTGTTTCTCTAGATGAATTTAGCTCGCTCCTCTCTAAGTTCATGGCGGATGAAAAGGTTTTGAACAAATTGGCTGCCGAGATGCTGAAAAAGCATTCAAGGATTGCCAATGCCCTCTTTTTCCCTTCGTTCCAGTCTTTGAGATACGCTGTAACACTCGCCTGGATGGAGGGGCAGCTTGAGCCCGAAATTTTGACTCTAAAAAGTGACGATCGTCAAAAGATCTACGACAGTCTCCTAGAGATCGAAAGCAATAAAAAAGAGGAGATGATGCGAGGTGTCGTTGAGAGCTTAAAAGGCAATCTGATGACTCCGGCTGTCGCTGAGTGTGTGGCCCATTTTGCAGATAAGAGCTTTGAGCTGGATGAGACAACTCTTCAATTGCTCAAAAACAGAAAGGCTGATGGGAAATGGTACGATGAGATCATTAAACACACGAAAAAGACCCGCTCCGAAGCTCGCACTCTCAAAAAGCTGGTCGAGATCATGGAGAAAGAGAGTAAGGGGATCAACCAGGACATTAAGCATTTACTAGAGGGCGAGAATCCAGAGCTTGTTACGATCATCGATCAAATACAGGGCAAGTATAACGGAGAGATTAAGGGGTGGACGAAGGAGCAAGTCACAGAATGGGCAAAACGGGAAAAAGGTGCCGGATTCCTTAAGGATCCGGAGCAGCTCAAAGAAGGGATTGCGGTCGTCTCTCGAGCGCTGGAACTGACGACTGGCAAAACTCTTCGAGAGACCCAAATGATCGCTCTTTGGCTCATGCTCCGAGCAAATGAAGGGGTTCCAAGGGGCAGAATCAGCCAGCTCTTTACAGGGGAGGGGAAATCATTTGCCTTTGCCGGTCTTGCCATCTTGAGGGCGATGACGGGCCACTATGTCGATGTGATCACCACCAACTATGTCCTTGCGGAACGGGATGCCAAAAGCAACGAATCGCTCTTTGCCCTTTTTGATTTGACAGTCTCCAACAATTGCGACAATGAGTGTGAGGCCAAAGAAGAGGTGAGAAAGGAGCGCTACTTCCGTAATGGCCGCCCCGTAGATATTGTGTATGGCGACGCGGGATCGTTTGAAAGAGATCTGCTCTTAACCGAGTTTCACGGTCAGCCGATTATTCATCCGTCGCGGATGGGTGAGAACCGTACCGTGCTTATCGATGAGGTCGACGGTCTTTTCCTCGACAACGCCTCGATGGTGCTCTACTTATCGCATAATGTCGACACTTTGCGTTATTTGGAGAGGATTTTTGGGCAAATTTGGAGTTTGGCGAATCATTCGAACTTCCAAAATGCCAAACCCTATGATGATCGGGTAGTGGAAGAGATCTCCAAGATGGTCAAAGCAAAAATCGACTCGGATGAGATCCCCTTGCCCCAATATGAGATCAGCAATGCTCGCTATATCGAGATGAAATCGGTGATCCATCGGAAACTCTCCATTTGGATACGTTCGGCTCTTTATGCCAAAACATTGATGGTCAATAACGAATACATCATTACCGATCAGGTCGTTAATGGAAAAAAGAAGAAGTCTGTCACGGTCATGGACAAGGGAACGGGGGTGGAGCAGTATTCACTCAAGTGGAGCAACGGGCTGCATCAGTTCCTGCAATTTAAACATGGGCTTGAGCTCACTCCGGAAAGCCTCAAAGCGGTCTTCTTGTCAAACTACTTTTTCTTCAAGCGGTATGGGCAGCATATCTATGGCCTTTCAGGCACTTTGGGCTCCGATACCGAACAGCGCTACTTAAAAGAGCTCTACCAGGTCGAGCTTTCTAAGATCCCTCGCTTCAAAGGGGAAAAATATGTGCAGTTTAAAGAGACCATTGCTGGAGATTCAGATGAGTGGCTAAAAAATATTCAAACGAGTGTTGAGAAGCAGGTAAAAGTGAACCAGAGAGCCACTTTGCTAATCTGTGACTCTGTTGCCGAAGTGATGCTTTTGCAAAATCTGTTAAAAAAAGAATATCCGAAACTGCAGATTTACACGAGCTCAACCCAAGAGCTGCCGTTCTTATCCCCTGACAATCCCACCCCTCTTGGTCCAGGGGATGTCATCATCGCTACAAATCTCGCCGGACGCGGAACCGATTTTAAGACGAGCTCTCTTCTAGAGGAACATGGGGGGCTGCATGTGATCATGACTTACCTCCCATCCAATGTCCGAATCGAAGAGCAGGGCTTTGGCCGGACAGCCCGTTCTGGGAATGAGGGAAGCGGCGAATTCATCATTCTCGATCCCCATCGCCGTCCGCTTTCTGAACTCTATCGTCTGCGCAACATGGAAGAGAAGCAGAGGCTTGAGAACGTCGCGCTGAAAGAGGTAAAAAAGATTGAATTTGAGAATGAGCTGCTGCGCGGGCTATCTTATAATGGGGAAAAAATTGAAGGATTCCAATCTCTGCTCGATTCGATCAAAGAATCGCTCAAGCACGAAAAGGAATTTTACCGTGAAGCACAGCTGCGCAGTCTTAAAAATCGGTGGGCTTTCTGGATGGATCACATGGATGAGAAGATCTCCATCGTGCATGCCATCGGAAAAGAGATCATCCTCGATTCCTTTAAAGAATTTGTCAGGGGAGCCAAAGAAGATTTTGCCGCAGGCGGATTCCGGCTCATTAAAGAGCCCATTGAGTTGATTAAACTGGGCGCTGAATACCGCAATAGAGAGATGTGGTCCGAGGCTGAAAAATGTTATGAAAAAGCAGGGGAAGATCCTCTGTATCGGTATGCCCTTTACTACAAAGCAGCTTGTGCTTTCCTCAAAGCCCCTACCTCTTCTGCGCAAGCTAAGATCGATTTTAAACAAGATTCGAAAAAAGCTGCCGTGGCGATCAAAGCCGAGATTGCCGAGCTGCAAAATACCTTACAGAACGTCGCTCCGATAGTCGAGCAGACTCGTACCCAAGGGGGCGCGGCCGATTATGGAAATCCCTATAAAGCCCGTACCGAAGAAAAAATGCAGATCTGGTCCTGCTTCCTGAATGCCATGGATGAAGCTCTTGGGGGGGCTTTAACCGAGGAGTCGATCAAAAAGAGTCAATATGGGGAAAATGCCGCCAAAATTTTAAGCGATCTGGGGCCTCGGCATCGCAGCTCTGCAATGCTCAGCAAGAAACTCCATTTTGAAGACGAAAAAGTCATCTACAATAATCCTAAATTAGGAATCAGAAAAGAACTACCCGTTCCGAAAATGCTTCGGTCAGTTTTTCATAACCTAAAAGGAAAAAAACAGATCACCAAAGGGGTCCTCAAAGAGGAGTGCGCTAAATCCATCTGCACAAGAGAAAAAGCGGCGCTAGAGCTTAAATGCCCTAAAACCACTTTCTATAAGTTTACTCCGATCCCAATGGACTTCAAAGGGTGGCCTGATGGGATGGCCGAAAATGTCAAATTTGTTTTGTCGACGATCGTCGAAGAGCTGCATCTCGATACTTTTGCTTCGCATGATGCAATGAAGGCAGAGCTTCGGAAGAAAAAAGAGCTAAGCAAACTGCTCAAACAAGAAAATATCGATACCGATGCCATTTTTAAAGCCCTTGAAGATAAGAAACTGATCTCTGAAGATTTCCAGATCGATCTCAAAGGCAAAATAGTGATCGATCCGCCTCGAACTTTCCGTGGGACAAAAGACTTCAAACTAGAGGATCTTAAAAAGGGCTTTACTCCAGCCTATCAACGTCTCGATCCAAATCTGCAGCAGGCGCTCTTTAATGCCTGTCGTCAAAGAGAAATTAAGGAAAATGAGTCTATTTGGTCCCTAAAATCGAGCATTTTACTCAGCGAGTTGCTTCTTCCTAATACTGTCGATGAAGCGGTAGAGCTCCTATGGAATCAATTTGAACAGCAAGAGGTCACCAAAGTTCCCAAAGTCAGGCTCGATAAAGCAATAGGTCATTTCAAAGACCAGCTAGACGGGATCAAAGAAACTGTCAAAAACACCTTCAAGGGGCATGCCGAAGCTGATAAAGCCGTCACTTCGATTTTCGATATCATCGACAGCAGCGTTGGGATGATCTACAAGCTGGAGGACAAAAAGACCACAGCGAAGTTTGCCGAAATCATCCGCAAATACTACCACGATCACAAACAGCATGCTCCAGATGGACTTGGGTATTTCATCGAGCTCGGTTTAGAGATGATTGCAGATCTGATCGAGAAGAAAGATCCCCCTTCTTGGTTCGAAGTGCTGATTGTCACCGTGCTCGGGGTTCTTCAAATGGTCGCAGGGGCCATCATCAAAGCTTACCTTCCTGTCGTGGGAGAATTGATCGGTAATGCGCTCATGAGCACAGGTATGGACGACGTCATGTTTGCGGTCAATAGTGCGGTCACCGGTGAATTTAGCTGGTCTGATTATGGGGCGCATAAAGTCAATTCCCTCAAAAATTCGAT
>JAGVJV010000147.1 GCA_020050965.1 Parachlamydiales bacterium | reverse complement strand
TTTTCAATAATGCAAGGGATCGTTTTGAGTATGTTGCATGCGAGCAAATCGGTCCTCTCGTTACATTCGTTGATTCCAATGTCGTGACGATTACATTGCCGGAAAATCCACCGCCTCCTCCAGTGCCTCCAAATGTGAGATCGGTTGTGAAAAAATGTGAATTTTTCAACAAAGATCTCTATTCACTTAGGATCACTTGGGATCCAATCCCCCCACCTTTTACTGTTCTGGAATATCGAATTCTTCAAAATGGGCAGGTTGTGGCAACGATCCCTCCGACAGGTCCCTTTATTTTTGAGACTTGTTTGAATTCAAGGAACGAAGCAAACCAATTTTCAGTTGTGGCAGTCTTCCCAGGAAATATTCAAGGTCCACAAATTAACCCTTAAGGATAATAAATGAATAAAAAAATTTTAGCACTCACAGGACTTTTAATGGCAACTACCGCTCCAGCTCTTGCTGATACTGCGGTTGAATTTCGGGCAGCTGCCTTTTTCCCAATGTCGGGGCACTTTCGTGATATCTACGGGACAGTTGGAGCCGATTATGAGGTTCAGGTCACTTCATCTAATCCTTGTAGATGTTTTGATATGTGGCTTAACCTTACTGGCTTCCCTAAAAGTGGACATGCCAAGAATAATTGCGGAAACTCTAACATCACTTTGGCCAACATAAGTTTTGGTCCGCAATGGGATTGGTGTTTTTGTAGCTGCTTTAATTTTTATGCTGGCATAGGACCCATCTTTGGAGGGGTTTTTGTCGAGAATAAAATGAGGTGTTGCAGGACCGGATGCTCTCGAAAGGATGATAGCGAATGGGCATTTGCCGTTGGAGGGATTATTAAGACAGGGGTGATCTATCGCCTTTGCGAGTGTCTTTTTTTCGATCTTTTTGTAGACTATTTCTATGAACCAGCCTTCTTCCATCATCACACACGGGATGTAGGTGGTTTTAGAACAGGTCTAGGAGTTGGCCTCGACTTCTAAAAGGAGAATATGTTCTCGAGCGAAGCCTTTTCAGGCGAGTATGTATCTTCAAAGGCTCAAAACGGTGTTTTGAGCCTAATTTTTATTTTCTTGGTTTCCCGTTTGATCATTCTAAGCATTTCTTTGGTCGGCTACCACCAATTTCAATTAGAATTGGAACCGGAAAAAACTTGGGGAGCCAAGATTGAAGAGGTATGGGCAAAATTCGATGTCCCCTGGTACAAGAATATTGCTCTTCATGGTTATGATGATCATCCCTTCTCAACAGAGGAGAAGAGAAATTGGGCGTTTCTGCCTCTTTATCCGATGCTCGTTAGAACAGTTTTAGCACTTTTCCCTGGGGCGAACTTTTTTTTCGTCGGCTCGATGCTTTCCTGTTTACTTTCCTTCGGGGCTCTTTATCTCATCGGCAAAGTTTTTCAAGATCGGATTCAGGATCAGAGCCGTTTTCTATTTCTTTATCTGATCTCTGCTGGGAGTTTCTATCTATCGATTCCCTACTCCGAAAGTCTTGCGTTGTTTTTGCTCGCAGCAACTTTTTATTTCACCCAGAAGAAATGGTTTTTTTGGGCGGGGCTCATGGCCGGGTTAGGCGCGATCACTCGCATTCAATCACTCTCGCTCATTGTGATTCCGCTTATTCCTCTTTTATTAAATAGAAAGTTTTTTACAACTTTAGGAATGCTTGTCGTTTTCTGTCTGCCCATCGCTGCCTATATGGCTGTTCTCAATATTCTTACCGGGAATCCTCTGGCTTTTTTAGATATGCAGCAAGCCTGGGGAAATGTTCAACCCTATCCTGTGAAGGCTCTGGTCGTTTTTCTTAGTAATGGAATCCATAACAACTCTTGCCAATGGCTCCATTTCCTTGTTTGGTCCTTTTTCATTGCATGTTTCGTTCGCAATATCAAGAGAATCCCATTCAACGAAATTCTCTTTTGTATTATCGTATTTCTCATCTCCACTGGTACTGAAAAATTTTGGGGCGCTTACCGCTACGTATTAATGCTGATCCCTCTGTATATTGCTTTGTCCAATGAGGAAAAATGGATGCAGCAAATATATATTTACGGCAGCTTGATTATTGGGGCGATATATATAATTACGTTTACTAATAATAATGGATTTGCGATTTAAAGACCTCTTGCTTCACTTTGATTCGTCGATTTTCGGGATTATTTTGGCCGATCTTCGATTCAAATTGCAGGGGTCATATACTGCGGGTCGATATTACCCCTGCAATTTGAATCGAAAATCGGCTCAAAAGAACACGAAAATCGACAAAACCAAAGTGATGCAGGAGGTCTAATGGTGCAACTTTTAGAGTTCCCTTCTTTTAAAGATCAACGTGGGTCATTAACGGTGATCGAGAAAGCCCTGCCGTTCACGATCTTAAGAGTGTACTACATTTACGATACCAATGATCTGCCCCGTGCAGGACACCGTCACCATCATGGCCAGCAAGCACTTGTTTGTTTGCACAAATCGGCAAATGTGAGAGTGAAAGATGGTGATTTAAATCAGTCTTTTCAGCTTTCAAATCCCAGTCAATGTCTTATCCTTGATGCTCATGAATGGCATACGGTTCAATTTGAGCCTGGCGCGATTCTACTTGTTTTAGCTTCCACTCACTACGATCCGGATAACTATAGCAATGATTGAATATGAGAACTTAAGTCGTCTCAACCAGCCGTTTCGGACAGAATTGAGCCAAGCCTTTCATGATCTCCTTGTCAGGGGAAGGTTTATTTTAGATGAGCAGGTTGCCCAATTTGAAGAGGAATTTGCTTCTTATGTGGGCTGTCGTTACTGCATTGGCGTAAGCAATGGATTAGACGCTTTGGTTTTGGCCCTGAAAGCCTTCGACTTCCCTCCAGGAAAAGAGGTGCTTGTCCCTTCCAATACTTACATCGCAACGATTCTCGCCATCATCCACAATCAGCTAGTCCCTGTTCTAGTCGAACCGAATTTGAGCACTTATAATATTGACGTGCAAAATCTTGAAGAGAAACTGACCGATCAAACGGTTGCCATTTTGCCGGTCCATCTCTACGGAAAGTTGTGTCCGATGCAGAGCATCATAGCGTTTGCTAAGGAGCACCATCTAAAGGTCATTGAAGATTGCGCTCAAGCCCATGGAGCCAGTGTTTTAGGCAAAAAGGCGGGAAGCTTTGGAGATATCAATGCTTTTAGCTTTTACCCAACTAAAAATTTAGGGGCCCTCGGTGATGGGGGAGCGATCACGACCGATGATCCTGATCTCTATGAGAAGCTTCGGAAGCTGCGCAATTATGGCTCTATGGACAAAAATGTGCATGAACTGATCGGTTTTAACCATCGTCTAGATGAAATGCAGGCAGCTTTTCTGCGCATCAAACTAAAGGCTTTAGATCAGATCAATCGACATAAGTCTAAACTGGCAAAGCTCTATTTAGAGCGTTTGTCTCCAGAGTTTAATCAACCTATTTGCGAAAGAGGATATGAGGATGTCTGGCACATTTTCCCCATTCGCCACCCTGCGCGCGATGAATTAAAAAGCTATTTAAAAAAAGAGGGGGTCGAGACGCTCATCCATTATCCTACTCCTCCGCATCGTCAACGAGCCCTTCGAGGAAAAATTAAAGAGCAGTATTTTCCCATTTCAGATGAAATTCATCGGACGATCTTGAGCCTTCCTTGTTCTTACATCCATTCTGAGCAGGAAATTCTCGAGGTTGCTGACATAGCCAATCGATTCGTATGTTGCCCTCTTTAACCATTTTCTTCCCCTTTTTTAACGACGCCGGTACGGTCGATGCCTTGATCACTCAAGCCTATTTTTATGGTAGGCAAATTTCAGACAATTTGGAGGTGATTGCCATTCATGGAGGCGCATCTAAAGATCACACATTCGATGAAATTTTGAAGGCGAAGAGCAAATATCCTGATTTAGTTGTTCTAGATCATACTGATAATCGGGATGGGTATGGGGTGATCCGGCATGGCTTTCAAGCTGCAACAAAGGAATGGGTCTTTTATACCGACGGGGATGCCCAATATCAGTTAGACGATTTGCAAAAATTGGTAAAAAATGCAAAGGAAACCGGGGCAGATGCGATCAATGGGTTTAAAGTGAGGCGCTCCGATCAATGGCTCCGTGTATTTTTGGGTAGAGGGTATCAGTTCTTTTGCCGCTTCTTCTTTCAATTGCCCATTCGGGACATTGATTGTGATTTTCGGTTGATCAGGAGGAGTGTTCTTAAAGATATTCCCTTTAAAGGGGGTGGGGCTTCCATTTTGCCTGAACTGATTCTGAATCTGCAAAGGCGGGGAGCCAAATTCTCTGAAGTTCCGGTGGGGCATTACCCCCGCATCTACGGTCAGTCCAACTATTCTGCGATCAAATTACTTATGGAAAAAGTCATTGGCGATTTTAAGCTCTATTGTCACTGGAAAAAAGAGATGGTCGTTTCGCCTGAAGAGGGCATTTTTCAAAAGATGTACAGGGAAGAAAAGACTTTATGGTGGTTCGTTGCTTTGAGGGAAATGGTCTTTCATGAAGTGGAAAAACTAGAGAATCCTTCGATCTGCGATGTGGGCTGCGGAACGGGCAATCTGATGGAATTCTTGGCAGGGCATCACTTTCAGGTGCAAGGTGTCGATCTTTCTGCAGTCAGCTTAAAGTACTGCCGCGAGCGGGGGCTAAAAAATGTCTGTTTGGGCTCTATTGTCGATCTTCCTTTCACCGATGATTCCTTTGATTTGGTCATTGTGCTCGATGTGCTAACAATGCTAGAAAAAGAGGATCTATCCAAAGCTGTTAAAAGTGTGCACCGAATTTTGAAACCAGGCGGCCAGTTGATTCTCAATGAGCCAGCCTATCAATGGATGCGCTCGCAACACGATGTGGCCTGTCACTCCAAGAGACGCTTTACGAAAAAACAGTGTGTCGAGCTGCTCACGGCTCATGGGTTTGAAGTCAGCCGCGCTTCTTATCGGGTCTGTTTTCTCTTTCCTCTGATCGCTTTGGTTAGATTGATTAAGAAATTTACATATTTGTTTAAGTTATATCCAGAATCTGACATTAAAACTCCATCAAAGCGGCTGAATTCATTTTTCCTCGCTATTCAAAGGTTCGACAATCGTTTGCTAAAACTGGGAGTCCGATTGCCTTTTGGATCTTCTGTCTTTCTTGTCGCCAAAAAATGACTTTTCGTTGTAGTTAAATTTTAAATTTTGCTAAATATTTAATTTTAACGAAACCTACAGGAGATGCTCCATGCATTGGAAAAAAACACTTGCTTCAGTTGTTTGTTTAACATCGGCTTCACTATTGTATTCTGTCGATGTGTCGACAAGCAATGATCTGCAGAATGCGATCATCGCTGCGAATTCTGGCGGCGACACGACGATTAATATTACCGCTACCATTGATTTGGCAGTTCCTTTTGGGTGTCCTTTCTTGCGTCCTCTAAATGTCACAGATGCCTTTACATCAATCGGTCCTCAGACAATCACTATCAATGGAAATGGGAATACACTCACCGTTACTGGAGGTTCCCCAGTGCGCGGTATTTTTGCTTTCAGTCAAAGTGCAGTAATCAATGATGTGACCTTTACTAATACAATGGCTCAAGGTGGAACGGCTTTTATCGGCGGCGGTGGTGGTGCCGGTTTGGGCGGAGCGCTCTTTGTTGCATCGGGTACGACAGTCACATTATCGAATCCCATTTTCAATAATGTGACAGCGCAAGGTGGTGACGGTGGTCCTGCTGGTCAAGGAAGTAGCGGCGGCGGAGGGCTGTTGGGCAATGGAGGACAAGGGATTAACGTAAATAATCCTACGGTTCCTGTTGGCGGCGGCGGCGGCGGATTTGGTTTTAATGGCGGTGCTGGCTTCAATGGCGGCGGCGGCGGCGCGGGCGTTGGATTTAATGGTGACGATGCTCCTACCATTAATGATGGTGGCGGAGATGGCGGCGGAGATTTCTCAGGATTAGGGGGTGGACCAGGAGGAGGTCCTGGTGTAAATGGAACTGCAGGCGCTAGCGGCGCCGGCGGCGGCGGCGGCGGAAAAGATAATGGAAATGGAGGCGACGGCGGTTTAGGCGGCGGCGGCGGCGGTGGCGCTGAAGGTCAAGGAGAGGGTAATCGAGGTGGAAACGGAGGTAATGGAGGCGATTTCGGCGGTGGTGGTGGCGGAGGTTTAGCATTTGGCGGAGCCACTCCAGCTGGAAACGGGGGTAATGGTGGTTTTGCAGGAGGCGGTGGTGGTAGCGGAACTTTTGCGGTATCTGGGCTGAGTGGCAATGGCGGTAACGGCGGCTTTGGCGGCGGCGGTGGCGGAACTGGCTCACTTTTGATTACAAATACTCCAGGAACAAGCTTATTCGGTGGTGGAAATGGAGGAGTAGATCCGGGCGCGGGCGGCGGCGGCGGAGGAGGAGCCGGTCTTGGTGGAGCGATCTTTATTCAAGACGGCGGGTTGCTTACCATTCTCGGCAGCGCTCAATTCAACAACTGTAGAGCTATTGGAGGTGCAGGCGGCGGCGGTGGAGCTACTGATGGAATAGGAGCTGGTGCTGATATCTTCATGATGGCCGGCGGTAATTTGATCGTTAACAATACCACGAATATCAATATCCCCAATCCCATTGCAGGCGATCAAGGAGCAGGCGGGGGAGCTGGTGGAGGGCTGTCCAAATTAGGTTGTGCAAGACTCACTCTCAATGGTGCCAATTCCTATACTGGTACAACAACGGTTGATGCTGGAGAATTGAGAATAGACGGGTCAGTTCTCACAGATATTGATGTGGCGCCTGGAGCAATCCTAAGCGGTAATTTCACAACGACAGGTAGCATCGACAACGGAGGGATTATTGCTCCAGGAGATGGAGCGATCGGCACGATTTCAATGGCGGGAACCTTTACTAACCAAGCTTCAGGTATCGTACAAGCAGATATCACTCCCACTGGTGCTGTTAATGACGTCCTTATAGCGGGCGCGGGTGGCGCAACCCTTCTTCCAGGAAGTACCCTCGACATCGTTGTCAATGCTGGTAACTACATTGCGGGGACACAATATGTTGTGATTAATGCTCCTGTAACAGGAACTTTTGGGACAAATATCTTTCAGACGGGCGCAAATGCCAACTTAGTTGATATCGGTGTCACCTATACGAATGGTGTCGTATTGACAGTCCTGCAGAACTTCATCTTCCAGAACCAGGCTATTAATCCTGGTATTCCTTCGGCGGTTTCTCGATGCATTGAAGTTGCCGACATCGCCCCTGGATCGGACTTTGCTATCATTATCCAGCAGATGGGACTCTTAAATTCGCGTGATGTGAACCGAGCCCTCTACAATATGTCGCCTGTCAATTATGGTTGCTTGGATTGGATCAACGCTCGCAACAACAACTACATTGCTGACATCATTGACGAGCACCTTTTTGAGCTCTGCTGCAGCCCAAGAGATT
>JAGVJV010000046.1 GCA_020050965.1 Parachlamydiales bacterium | reverse complement strand
GCTTTTATTGATGGAAAATGGGTAACTGGGAAGAGAACTTTTCCGGTGCTTAACCCTTTTGATGGAAAACAGATTGCCAAGGTGGCCGACTTGGGAAAAGGGGAGGCGCGCAAGGCCATTGATGCTGCCCATCGCGCTTTTCCCCTTTGGTCGAATCTTCCCGCTGTCGAAAGGGCAAAATTTCTCTACAAAATCGCCGATCTTATTGAAGAAAATACCGAAGAATTAGGCCATCTGCTCACTCTGGAACAGGGCAAACCTCCTGCAGAATCCAAAGATGAGGTGCTCGAGGGTGCCGTCGCTCTAAGATGGCTTGCTGAGGAAGGATGTCGCATCCATGGGTATACTTACTCCGATCCCGACGGAGGCAGATCGGCCGTTTCTGTCCGCCAACCTGTTGGGGTCGTCGCGGCAATCACTCCGTGGAATTTCCCTTTTTACATTCCGATCAAGTCATTGGCCGCTCTCGCAGCTGGTTGCACATTGGTGCTCAAGCCAGCTGAGGATGCGCCACTTTCGGCACTCGCATTGGCGCAGCTTGTGTCTAAGGCAGGTGTGCCGGCAGGGGTCTTCAATGTGATCACCTGCAAAAATCCCAAAGAAGTGGGCGAGTTGCTGGCGACACATCCCAAAGTGAGAAAGATTTCATTCACTGGCTCATCGGAAGTGGGCAAAGAGCTGCTGAAGTGGGCTTCTGGGACGGTCAAAAAAGTGACGATGGAGCTCGGTGGAAATTGTCCGCTGATTGTTTTTGACGATGCGAATCTAGATAAGGCGGTTGAAGAAGGTTTAGGTCTGAAATTTTTCAATGCGGGGCAGTGTTGCAATGGGATCAATCGCTTTCTTATTCATGTATCTGTCTATGATGAATTTATAAAAAAGTGTCTGCATAAGGCAAAAAAGATGACCTGTTTGGGACCTTTGATCAATCAGGCAGCTAAAGAAAAGGTTCAAAATCTAGTCCAAGATGCAATTGATCAGGGGGCAGAGCTGGTCCTTGGCTCATCAGAAAAAGGGCTCCATTGTTCGCCGATCATTCTGAAAAATGTCACACGCAAAATGAGGATTTCCTTAGAGGAGATCTTTGGTCCTGTCATCGCAATTTATCCTTTTAGGACGGAGAAAGAGGCGATTGAAATGGCCAATGATACTCAGCATGGGCTGGCAGCCTATTTCTATTCGGAGAATGCCTCGCGTGTCATGCGTGTAGCTAAGGCTTTAGAGGCTGGCAGTGTCGGTGCGAATACAACGAACATTTACTCTTTGTACCACCCCTTTGGAGGCTTTAAAGAGTCGGGAATTGGAAGAGAGAATGGGATTCTCGAAGCCCTAAATGGATACTGTGAACTCAAGGCAATCTGCTATGGAAAATGATCGATATAAGTATAAATGGTGGGCGCTAATTGGCGTTTGTGTCCTTGCCTTCACCGCTTATCTCGATGCGACGATTGTCAATACCGCTTTGCCGTTCATTCAGACTGCTCTTAATGCCTCGATTCTCCAATTGCAGTGGGTCGCCAATATCTTCACCATCGTCTTAAGTATGACGATGATTGCCATTGGCAAATTGGCCGATTTTTTTGGCAAGAAACGGGTCTTTTATATCGGCATCCTCATCTTTGCCTTTGCCGCTTTGGGAGCCGGTTTCAGCAATAGTATTCCGATCTTGGTGTTCTTCCGAGGCCTGCAATCGATTGGCGCCTCGACGGTATTTATCGCCTCTGTCGCGCTGCTTTCCGATGTATTTCCTGAAAAAGAACGGGTGCGGGCCATCAGCATCTACGGCGGCGTGACAGGGCTTGGGCTTGTGATCGGCCCTTTCTTAGGGGGAATTTTAGTCGGCCTTTGGGGATGGAGATGGGTCTTCTGGGTCAATCTTCCGCTTATTGCCGCCGGGCTTGCCGCTTGCTCTTTTAGCCTAAGGGCTCACATCCCCCCTCAGAAGAATGTCAAAATCGATTGGGCTGGCCTCGCCCTGCTGATCTTCGGTCTGGGCGCTTTGATGTATGGGATTGTTGAAGGGGCGCAAGCAGGGTGGACATCGATCATCGGGTGGAGCTCACTTGGCCTCGGAATTATTGCTCTGATTTTACTGATTGTTCTCGATGAGATCCGCAAAAATCCGCTCCTCGACCTGCACATTTTCAAAGAGAAATTGATTGTCCTCGTAGCATTGGCATGCTCTCTGGGTGGAATCGTCTCGAATGTGTTCATGTTTTTCGATCCGCTCTATTTGCGCATCCTCCGCGGGTTATCACCCTTCGTCATTGGTATGCTCATCGCGGTAATCCCTGCAGGGCAAGTTGTCATTTCATTTATGTTTAGCCGATTGGTTAAACGTTTTGGACCGGCGAATTTGCTTTTCTATTCTATTGTCGCGGCATTCATCGCCTCTGGTTTACATCGGTTGATTCAAGCCGACACACCTTTGCTCTTTTTGCTCCTTCCCTTTTTCCTTCTAGGGGTCAATTGGGGCCTTAGCAATGCTTCGATGATCACCGCGATCAACCAGGTGATTAAGCCAAACGAAATTGGAGCTGCAGTTGGGACGGTTGCCACGATTTGGAACGTTGCTGGAGCGCTCATTCTGGCTATCAGCACGGCGATTTTTCACTCCGTGGAGACCAAGAGCTCATTCTTGCCCGCGTACCATAGCGCGATCACTTTCATGACTTGCTTCGCCGGTGCGGTTTTGATCGGGGCTATTATAGTTAGATCAAAACTTGTGCAAAAATCTTAATTATTATATAATCAATAGTATAAGGGATTTCCCTTAAGGTGAAAAATATGAAAAAAAATGACGTGTTTAGGCTTACAATAGCTTCTTCATTATTTTCTCATCGCCATCATCATGAGCGCTCTGCTCAATAACCTTCCAATTTAAAATTATTTTTTTAACATTAACTTTTTAACAGGAGTAAACTTATGTCTATTTCAAGTTTGCCCAATGATGTGCGCACGTGCATCAAGGGTTATTTACAGTCGAAGGCCAAAATTTTGAGTCTGCGCTCGCTCCAGACTTCTCTTCATCATCACCATCACGAGCATTCTGCTCAATAATTTCCCCCATTTTTTTTATTCACTAAATTAAGGATTTTTATGAAACCAATATCCATAGGTATTATTGGTGGAGCTGGCCCCATGGCGGGTGTCATGCTTCTCCAACGCATTTTTACACTTGCAGGAAGTCAATACGGCTGTTTTAGAGATGTCGATTTCCCCGAAGTGCAGCTGCTTAGCTTTCCTTTCTCTGAAATGCTCACAGATGAAAGAGATGAGGCCAAAGTGCGCGAGGAGCTAAGTAGCTGTCTCAATCGCTTGCGGAGTAGTGGTGCAACGGTTTTTGCGATCGCCTGCAACACCCTGCACGCTTTTTTAGATCAGATTCCCGATGGGTTGATCCATCTTCCTCAAGTGACAGCGCGGGAGATCCCGTATGGTGAAATCCCGCTCGTTTTGTGCACATCGACATCTAGCCAATTTGGCCTGCACAAAAGGTTTTTCCCATGCGCTTATCCATCCACAGAAGATCAGTGCCAAGTCGATCGGCTCATCGATCTGATTCTCAAGGGAGAAAACGTCGCGGAGCAGCTGTCTTTGCTCATTGAGAAGCAAAGGGCGAGCGTGATCGTATTGGGGTGCACAGAGCTGTCCCTCTTTAGCAAAGATCTAACGGAAACAAAGAAATTGATCATTGATCCATTAGAGATTATGGCAAACAAAATTTTGGAGCAAGCGTTTGTAGAGAGATAAAAATTGTTATTAACAACATCAAGACCAAAGAACCTATCCTAGTAAAAGTTTTTCGCCGATTTTACAGCAGTTGAACTTTTGCCTACCTATTCTCCCTTGGCAACTCCAGAGCAGTCAAAAAGGAGGATCCTGCTCCATGATCTGATGGTCGCTGAGGTTTTTGCCCCTTTCTATGGGGAATAGTGGCATTTTTCCTATGGGGATAGGGAATGGGCAGTATTTTATGACGCTGCGCAAGCTTTCTATGGGCCGATTTAAGACTATTCAGTTAGAATCTTTGAGACAACTTGTTGCCATTCATCTTCTGCACTTGCATCTTCTTTAGCTCTACGGGCTTCATTAAATTTTACATATTCGGTGTAGGCTAATTCTTTGGCTAATTCTGCAGAGATTTTACCAGCATGGGTCAAGATTTCACCATTATTGAGCTTTAAAAAAGCATCCAGTTTTTCCTTCCAATCGGCCATATACATCATCTTGCGCAGCCGAGCTTGCCTTTCAGCAAAATCTAAGTATTGGCTGACTAATGATTCTAATTCTTTGAGTTCATCCAGATTTAGATAATTTTTTGCAATTTCGACATCTTGCTTTGTGAGTTTTTTTCCCCGCCCTCCCCCATCCCATGAAGTCAATCCCATATTTGGACTAGAAGAATTGGCACGTTGATAGATGATCTCTGCAGCTGTTAAACCAGTTACAGCATAAAAGAGTTTATTTTGAACCACTTTGAAAAATTCTTGAGTCATTGGATGCTCGGAGTCGTAATCCGCACTCAGAGAATAAATATCCCTGACTTTTTGATAAAATCTCTTCTCCGATAATCGAATAGCTCGAATACGATCAAGCAATTCATCAAAATAATCTAACTCACCTGGTTTGCTTAACCGTTCATCGTCTAGAGTAAACCCCTTCACGATATATTCTTTCAGACGCTGCGTGGCCCATTGTCTAAACTGAGTCCCTCGATGCGAACTTACTCTATAACCAACGGCTATAATTGCTTCTAATCGATAGAGTTGTGTCCGGTATTTTTTGCCGTCTGAGGCAGTTATTAAGGATTCCTTAATAACTGAATCGGCGATGACTTCCCTTTCCAAAAAGATGTTTTTTAGATGCATGTTAATATTTTGAGGAGTTGTCTGAAAGAGGTCAGCCATGTGTCGTTGACTTAGCCAGACAGTCTCATTTTCAAGTCGAACCTCAATACGGTTTCCACCATCTTCGGTTTGATAGAGCAAAATTTGACTTTGAGTAGGCGTATCTTCAGACATTTAGGCTAAAGTATACAAAAAAAAGATATTCAGTACAAAAAGTCCCTGTGGAGAGGTTATTTGGACTTATATGGAGGATGGATATCGTCTATGAATTTGGTATCCATACCTTCTGTGGCTTGCTCTATTTCCCTCCTTCTCTGCTCATATCTTCTGGAAGCTTCTGAAGCTTGGAAATAGGGATTCCCGAATAGGTAATGGTAGATCCTGCGCCACACTGAGGGTTTTGGTTCCCAATCTTTTTCGCAATATCCCCTTTCGGAGTCTCCTCGGTTTGTCACCTTACCCTCTTTGTAAATGGCCTCGCAGGTCGAAACGAAATCGGGCATTTTATGGTCAAAATAGACCGGAATTCTATCCGAACCACAACCAATACTGTCGCTTTCTTCTTTTGTTAGAATGTCGCCAACGGGAGCGATTTTTTGCGAAGTGAAGACCCGCACATGTTTGTCATCTTTTGGCTTAGGATAGCAGACCTCCTCTACGTTGGAACTCGGTAAAACGCAGCGGGGATCTCGCATGAAGGGGATGATGGCTGCGATGGTGTACTTTTTGTCAGCATGAATACGGCTTTTCTCACATAAATTTCCAGAGTCCCCACATTCTGAGATCCAGTCTAGTTTGCTCAGCTGACAAATCAGATATTTCGATTGCGAGCAGCCATACGCCGCGTCATCAAAGAAGACGATTTTATCGATTTCAGGATGCTGCTGGTGGTACTCAATCAGATGCTTTGGCAATTCATGATGCTTGATGTTGATCACCTGTCTTGGGAGCACTTTCAAATGAGGCAGGGCCAGTTGCGCCACCCAATGATTGCTTTTTTGTTTATGAGTGACGACGAGGAGATAATCTTGGTTGTTTTGAGATTCTAGCCATGCATTAAACTGGTCTACCGATTTTTTGAGTTCTTGTTCAAATTCTGGCTGCGAGATGTGTCGGGTCGCTTTGACTAGGGTGCGGGCTGCTTTTTGTTGTTTTTCGCAAGTATGGGCATTGATCCAGTTCTCAGCCTCTTTTTCTTTAATCGGGTAGGAGCGGGTGGGTTTTGGAGGGAAAACGGTCAATGGTTCGCTCCAGCCTAAGGTATTGATGTGGGTTTGCAGGTTGCAGAGGATTCGACTCGCGAGATGGCAGACTTTATCGAAGCAGCACCGGATCAATTCGCCCATCACATAGGCGGGGTGTTTGGGGACGACTTCGTAGGATCTTCTTGGGGCAGAAAAATCGATAATAGGGCAATTATGGCCTGTTAATATTGTAGTATTTACAAGGCAAATTCCGCTCATTCGCTAATTATACTATAATAAATATATTTATTTCAATGATTTAGATGGGATAGGTTTTTATCCGCGGATGCGCTATAATTGGCCCACTATGTCAAATCATTTGCCTAAATTAGCTATTGTCGGACGGCCCAACGTAGGTAAGTCGGCTCTATTCAACAGGTTATGCAACCAACGGATCAGCATCGTCGATGAGGCCGAAGGGGTAACGAGGGACCGGCTCTATGCCAAGGCCGACTTTTTTGGCCGCCCTTTCGAGGTGATCGACACGGGCGGTATCGACCCTTGCTCTACGGTGACGTTCAATGAAGCGATCCGCAGGCAGGCCGAGGTGGCGATCGAAGAGGCCGACGCTCTGGTCTTCGTGGTCGATGGAAAGGTGGGGATGACCGAGATTGATCGGCAGGTGGCCCATATTTTGCACAAAAAGGGCAAGCCCATCACCTTGGCGGTCAATAAGATCGATAGTTTAGAGCAGATGGACCGGATGCACGAATTTCACTCCCTCGGCTTCACCGATATGGTAGGGATTTCTGCTGTACACGGGCTCCAGGTGGCGGAACTTTTGGAGAGTGCATTTCGTGAGGTCAACTGGGAAGAGCAGGTCGAGGTCGATGATGGGGCTATCAAAGTGGCGATCGTCGGGCGGCCCAATGTGGGCAAGTCGACGCTCGTCAACCATCTGCTCGATGAGGAGCGGTGCATCGTCAGCCCGATTGCTGGGACGACCCGCGATAGCATCGATATCGACATCGAGGTCGGCGGTAAGCTCTATCGTCTGATTGATACGGCCGGAATCCGGCGCAAGCAGGCCGAGCATGAAGTGGTCGATAAGTTTGCCGCTATCCGGACGCAGCGGGCGATCGAGCGAGCCGATATCTGCATCATGGTGCTCGATGCTGAAGAGGGGATGACAGCTCAAGAGAAGCGAATAGCCAGCGATATCGAAGCGCTCGGCAAGGGATGCATTTTGGTGTTCAATAAGTGGGATCTTGTGAAGGGTTTCCGGATGGAGCATTGCCTGCAAGGGGTGCGCCAAGAGGTATCTTTCTTAAGCCACTGTCCTGCTCTTTTTGCTTCAGCACTGACAGGACGCAATTTAGAAAAGATTTATGCGCAGATCGATGAGGTCTATGCGCAAGCGCATCATCGAATCCCAACTGGCGAGCTCAATCGGTTCCTTGAACAAGCGCTCCGAACCTACCATGCGCCCATGCTTAATGGCAAAAGATTGCGGATCTATTATATTGCCCAAGTGGGTGTGGCGCCCCCTTCATTCGTTATGTTTGTCAATCGGCCCGATCTGATGGTCGATTCCTACCGCAAATATCTCATCAACGCCTTCCGCAAAACTTTTGCCTTCACTGGCGTACCTCTGAACTTCACATTAAGAGGGAAACGACAGGCGAAGGAAGAAGAATAATGGCTGAAATAGAACACAAAGCAGATCTGTCTTTGGAGGGATTTCAATTGTGGGAATATGGTCGACAGTTTCCAGATGCAGAAGATTTCTGGGATGGGAATTGGCTTTCCGTAAGTGTTAAATGCGAGACTGATTCTTCCAGGGTAGAGACAGGCGGCCCAATCATTCACCTTTCCGAATTGCTTAAGTTTTTGAACGAATGCAAACTCGTTTATCGGGATCTTTCTGGGAAAGCCACTCTCAATTGCATGGAACCAGAACTGAGATTGGTGATTGAAATGCAAAGCAGAGGAAGATTTGATTTTATAGTCTGGATCACACCAGATCATCTTTCAGAATCCCATTCTTTTACTTTTAATTCAGATCAATCCTATCTATTGCCCTTTTTGAACGATCTTGAAAAGCTTTTAAGGAAATATCCCTTGTATACCCAAAATGACTCAAAAGCCCTCCGATAGGCGGGATTTTGAGTCATTTTGGGTATAAGGTAAATCGTAAATTTTTTTGCTATATAATTTCTTTTCCCTTAAGATTTCCCCAATTTTTTTGGGAGAAATATGGCTGTCAATTGTTCGGTTAAAAGATTTTGGATCGCGAGTGATGGGCGAGACCAAGCCATCCAGCAGGCTGATGAAATCAACGGAAAGACTTATAGAACTTCCAATCAAAAGGCGACGTACGGCTTTGCAAAAGCTGTCTGCCAAGTGAATGGGAAATGGGGTGTTCGGGTACTGCAGGCTGATTTTGGCGAGCCTTTTAAGAGCATCGAAGAGGTTTTTGGTGAGAAAGCAAAAGTCACTGTCTTAAAACCGGCAACTGGAATCGGTCGGGATCAATTAGAGCCTTTGTTACACAATCTCAAAGCATTGATTGGAACTCTGGCAGACAATCCTCACGATGTCGTCAAGCCTGATGATGTGATCCGCAGGCTGCATAAAGTGATCGTTTATCTGGTGCTTGCTAGAGAGTGGCCCTATAAAACCGATGACAACTCTATAGGAGCGATTATAGGGGTAGTCAGCCGGTACATGGGTTTATTTGCTAAAAAAGACCTCACTCCGCCAAATCAGGTCAAGTTTAAGAACTTTCTTTCTCAACTGAGTAAACATCTCCATCAGCAATCGCTCTCTCTCGCAGATATCAGTGTCAAGATCATGAAATGCACGCAGAAGCAGGCTCCTATGGGTTCCTCGCTCTTTGAAAAACTGCAAGGGTTAATCAAAAAGGGTACGGATAGGATTTTATGGCCTGCTCCTTCTACTGCGAAGAGTGTCGGAGAATTCTGCCGAGTTTTCGCCCGCCATGCCTATGTATATAAACCCGATGCAGACAATGTGCAGGCGCGGGAGAAATTGCAAGCGGCAGTAGACCGGCTTGTCACTTTACTTGTCTCTTTTGATCGGGATAATAAAAGTTCCACTGTATTTGGGTTTATGATGGACTTGGCGAAGGCGATCGAGAACCATTATAAAAGATTTCAAAATGGGAAATTGGAAACACTAGCTCCGCTTGTTTGGGCCTTTGAATCTTTAGTAAAAAATGAGGACTGCGTCAAATACCTTCGTTCATCAGCACGCATCCAAGCGCAAAAGGATCAGAAGATCCCTGAGCTCTTTGCAGTTCTTTTTACTAGAGAATCCACTTGGAAAGCTGTCTGCCAATATGTGGTGAATTTAGGTAATGCGGAGCTATTCGATGCTGTCATTCTCCAAAGAATCAATCCAGCAAGTCCTGTTTGCCTGATTGCTGAGGATCAGCTTAATACGATTTTTCTCCATTTGAATAACCGCTTTGCAAAGGAGACAGATCTCGCTGTCCGGAAAGAATACAATCAGATGTATAAGAAATTTTTGGAGAAATTAGCGGCTGCTAATCAACTGCATCTGCTCAAAGCTTATGCGAAATTTCCCGACCATGCTCGGATACTTCGAGACAATCTTGTCGAACTCGGATTCCAAGTGATGAATGACGAGGCGATGGATCTGGAGTTGCTTTTTGGAAACGCTTCTTTCCAAAGCTTAGAACGGGCGGAAATGGATCATGGAGATATGGTGAGGCGTACGTTGCTTAGGCTTTTTACGAAGTTTGGGCCTAATCGAATTGTCTCTCAAGAGGAGTTTAATCGGGCTCTGGGTGAATGTGTTCAAGATTTTAGCAGAGAATATGAACATCTAGCTGAAGAGGTTTTAAGTCAAATTGGGAAATCAACACCTCCGGGAGTGGATAAGACGCCAGCAAGAAAACTGATTCCGGTAGAAAGTTGGCTCTCTGATTCAGTTTTGCCAATCTATCGCGCCATTAAATCATTGGTATTAAAATGTTTACCGCTTGAATGGAAAGAAACGACTTTTAATGGAGAGGAAAATCTTCTGAACCGAGTTTGTGTAGAAGATGGTGAGCTTTATTTACTTGATTATAGAGATGATGGCTGGGTTTTTCTACCTGTTGAAGAAGAGGCAGCAGCTCGAGCAGCTCCTCCGAAAGCCCTTTTTTCAAGTACTTATAGAGATGTCAAGGCTGGTCTAAAGAGGCAGTTTGAAGATGCGCGAAATTGCAAAGCAGTCTCCCATTTAACAGAAGTCTTTGTCTCTTCTAGTCGGCATAAAGCTGTAAAAGAGGCGATGGATGGGCTTTTAAAAGTCTTATTTTCGAAAATGCGAGAAGATAGCGCAACTCAGTTTCATGAGCGGCTAACAACACTTGCAACTTTCCTTCACGACGTTTCTCCTTTTTTTAATAAGCTGGGTGAACTGGTCAATCAGCGCTTTATCAATAAAGGAAAACTTAAAACTAAAATATCGCTCAATTTAAGAGGATTGCAGAATGGCGCTGTCTTGACAAGTCCTATTCTCACTGCGCTAAAAGACGGGGATAATATCGATGTTCAGGACGATGCCAAAGAGGCGCTCATCAGCGATCTTACTAAATTGGTCTCCATCTTGTGCAATGAAGATATCCTAAAAATCCTTCAGAATTGCACCCTTTCAGAGCTTGTCAAAGCGATTAGTCAGTTTGAAGGGGTCGTGTGCAGGAGGGTGGATGAATTATCGTATACCGTTGAAGATTTCAGGGAATCATTTTGCAATCATCACGCTGTTGATGCGGCGAAGTTTAATCTGCGAGAGGTAATTGGGGATCTTCCTATTCGAAAGAAAATTATGGATGATCATGGGCCCTTCCTCAGATCGAGGACGATTCCGAT
>JAGVJV010000045.1 GCA_020050965.1 Parachlamydiales bacterium | reverse complement strand
CAACAAACGGGCAGGAGGAATGGGGCTAATTTCAGGAAGAAAAGCCTTCCAAAGACCAATGAATGATGGAGTCAAATTGCTCCATGCAATTCAGGATGTTTACCTCTGCAAAGAAGTGACGATTGCCTAAAAGAATAAATTATTCGGATTTCGAAGGTTTGCCTAGAAGCATACCTTCGAGTTCTTTGATCCGCTTGGAAGCTGTAAAAAGTTCGAGCTCTTTTGACTCCAATTCTCTCTTCAAGGAGTTTTCTTTTTGCCGGCTCTCATCGAGCTCTTCTTCCAATTGTAAAATCCTATATTCTTGCTGAACATCTTTCAACGTAGTTGTGAAGATGATTTCTCCGAGGATTTTTTGAGAAATGCTTTCGACTCTATTATTTTTTGGTTCATCTGAAGAGTCTTCGTCGGTATTATCTTTGTCTGGAAAATTCCTAATAGTCGTATCAGGCCGAGGTGGTGGAAATTTAACTGCAGAACTCATAATTCCCCCATTTTTTGGGGAATATGATAGCCGATCTAAATATCCCTGTCAACGAATCCACCGCTGATACCACAACAATCCGGCAATGGTTTTCGCATCCTGGATCTCATTCGAATCAATCAATCCTAATGCTTCTTCTAATCCTATTTCAACCACATCGATGGCTTCATGGAGGTCGCCAGGTAGAGAACTGGGTGTGAGATCCTTCGCAACAAAAAGATGGATATACTCTGTACAAAAGCCAGGGGTGGAATAAAAGCCCCCTAGATGGATGAGGGAAGCGGCATGGTACCCGATTTCCTCCTGAAGTTCCCTCTCAATTGTTTTAAGGGGGGATTCACCTGGCTCTAGGACGCCTGCGGGCAATTCATAGATGATTTTTTGAATGGTTCTTCGCCATTGTTGAATGAGGATGATTTTGCCGTTTTTCATCACCGGAATCGCAGCCACCGCCTCGGGTGAGAGGACCATTTCCCACTGATGGGTATGATCGGGAAACTGAAGCATATCCCGGCGGATAGAAACGCGCCGCCCATTAAAAAGCTCTTCGGTATGCTTCTTTGCTTTCGATTCTATTTCTTTCTGATGCAGCGAGTTTTTCACTTGAGCTTGTCCATCTCGATTGTATAGACACGGATCTGCTCCTTGCGGCCAGGTAGGGACATTGTTCCCAGGTCTTTGAAGGGAAATTTGTCTTTTGCCCCTAAGTAGGTGGTCTCGCTTAGCAAGATGGGGACGTTCAGAATTTTGGTCGCTTGCTCAAGTCTCGCAGCTACATTGACCGAGTCGCCGATCGCGGTATATTCGATCCGTTTTTCTGAACCGATATTCCCGACGACTGCTTCCCCAGTATGAATGCCCACGCCCATTTGAATCCTCGGCTGATTCTGCTTTTCCCACTTTGTACAAAGCTTGTCTAGCTCTTTATGCATTTGAATCGCTGTCATGATCGCGTGCTCTTCCTGACTCATATCATCGAGGGGAGCGCCGAATTCTGCCATGATTCCATCTCCGATGAATTTGTCCAGTGTACCTGAATGGGAGAAGATCACTTCGATCATTTGCCCAAAGTAATCGTTGAGCAGGGTGACTACCGCTTCGGGGGGAAGGGTTTCGGCTAAATGGGTGAATTGCCTGATATCGGAAAAGAGGAGGGTCACTTTACGCCGCTCGCCTTCAAGCTTTAGAGGGGCTTCGGAGTGGAGAATCTTGTCGAGGATGTGGGCTGAGACATAGCGGGCAAAACTCATTTTTAGCCGATCGCGCTCTTGAAGACCTTGGGCCATGAAGTTAATCCCTTGAGAAAGCTCCCCAAACTCGTCTCTTGAAGCTAAACTCGACCGCGTTTTTAAATCGCCCGATCCAATCTGGACAACCACGTCGTGTAAGTGGTGGAGCGATTTGGTCACTTTCTTAGATAATACGTGGGCAATGATGATCGAGAGCGCGAGAGCGCAAATCAATCCCCAGATGGCGAATTTGACGAGTTCTTGGATCCGATCGTGAATATCGGCGGCATTGATATCCACTGCCAGCGTCGCCACGTAATTTCCTTCGGTATCTTTAATCGGGGCAAATCCACTTAGCCATACTCCAAATTGGTCGGTCGTAAAGGCTGGATCGGCAAAATTCTTGTTTAGATTATTTAGAATCAAATCCTTATCGCTTGAATTATAGACAGTACCAGGAGGAGTAGGAGAGGGCTCAGAATCGACGCTCCATAAAAGCTCTTTAGGATTCGCCGGATTGGGATAGAGAATATAAAGTTCGGAGACAAAAAGATCATCCCGACGATTGGCATTTAAGATATTGCGGAGCTGGGTCACCAATTTCAAATACGAAGGATCTTTGATCGATTTCGCTCTGTTTGCTGCTTCGATCAGCTGGGGATCGAGCTGGGAGGCTGCTGTGGCTACGATAGTGACGGAACGGCTTTTGAGAATATTGAAGACCAGTTTCTCAGTTCTAACAGAGAAAATGATAATCGCCAGCAAAATGCTAATCGAGGCGATGCAGACATGCGAGATATAGAGTTTTGTTCGATACTTCATCCTTTCGACACCATAGTCGGGAGAAGAGTTTTATTCAACAGTGACCGATTTAGCCAGATTGCGCGGTTGATCGATCTCGGTTCCCCGCTGCTCAGCGATAAAATAGGCGAGGAGTTGAGAAGCGACCATGTAGAGGAGGGGGGAGAGGGCTTCTGGGAGCTTAGGTAAGCGGATCACATCATCTGCAAGCCCGTCGAGCTCTTGTCCATCGATAGGAGCAAAAGCGATGATTTGACCTCCGCGCGCTTTCACCTCTGTCAAATTGCTTAAGACTTTGTCATAGGTTCCTGAATTGCCACAAAGTCCGATGACGACACAGTTAGAATCGACGAGGGCGATCGAGCCGTGTTTCAGCTCTCCAGCTGGATAGGCAAAGGCGCTCACATAGCTAATTTCTTTGAGCTTTAGCGCAGCCTCTTGGCAGGTAGGGTACATGTATTGACGCCCGATGAAGATAAAGACCGATTTTGAGGCATATTTTTTTGCAAGAGCAGCAATTTGGTCTTTCTGCTCGAGAACCAATTCAATTGCTTGGGGCAACTCAAGGATCTGCTCAAGAACTTCGCGCCGGTCTACTCGAGCAAATTTGAGAGCTAGGAGAGAGAGAACAGCCAGCATGCAAGTAACAGCTTTTGTCGAACAGACGCTGATCTCGGGTCCTGCGCGGAGTAAAATGGAATAGTCTGCCTCGCGCATTAAGGTCGAGCTAGGGACATTGCAAATCGCCAGCACCTTTGCCCCTTTTTCTTTGACAAGGCGCACAGCAGCAACAGTATCGAACGTCTCGCCCGATTGTGAAATTGCTACCACCAAGGTGTCTGGTGCAAGGACAGCCTGTCGATATCGGTATTCAGAGGCAATTTCTGCACGCGCGGGAATGTGGGCTAGCTCTTCAAATTGCTGAGCGGCAATGCATCCCGCATGCCAGGATGATCCGCAGGCTAAGAAGAGAATCTGCTTAAAATTCGTATAGGAGAAATTTTCAAATTCCACTTCGCCGGTCTCTAAGAGGAACCGGTTGTGAATGGCGCTTCGAATCGCATGGGGCTGCTCAAAGACCTCCTTGAGCATATAGTGCTTAAAATCGCCCTTGCTTATTTCGAAATTCGAAACCTCAATCGCTTCGGGAGTCTTTTCGACAGCGACGCAGTTACGATCGAAAATATCGACCTTCTCTTTCGAGACGATCGCAATCTCATGATTTTTTAGGAAAAAGAGGTCGATATCTTTGCGGGTAAAGGCGTGAGGATCAGATGAGATGAATGATTCGGTTTTGTCTTTAGAGATCCCAATTACAATCGGGTTTTCATAACAGGTAGCTAAAATCTGCCCTGGATGATTTTTATGAATGACCGCAAGCCCCCAAAACCCCTTCATTAAAGTAAGCGATTGTTGAACAGCTGCCACCAGATCGCCTTTGTAGAAATGGGCGATGAGCTGAACAATCACTTCGGTATCTGTCTCTGATTCAAACTGGACCCCTTTGCCCTCTAACATGGAGCGGAGAGAGCGATAATTCTCTAAAATCCCATTATGGACGACCGCGACCTCTTTTTTCTGATCTAGATGGGGATGAGCGTTTGTCTGGGTCGCCTTGCCGTGGGTAGCCCAACGGGTGTGGCCGATGGAAGATTGGAAAGAATGGAGCTTATTTTCAAGCCGTTTTTCAAGTTCGGAGATTTTCCCTTTTTCCTTGAAACAAAGAAGATCACCGTTGTCGATTCCTGCAATCCCAGCGGAGTCATAGCCCCGATATTCGAGAAATTTCAACCCTTTGAGACACTTTTCAATCGAGTTCGAGGTTCCGATATGTCCATAAATTCCACACATGAGCGGTACTATACCAAATCAACTATTAAAAAAAATTATTGTTTTTGAGCGACAATCGTCATAAATAGGGGAAACTCTTCTCGGGCCCTATTTTCCATCTTTGCCCTGCCGCCTGTGCTCTTTTTATCTGAGATCCACTCTTCGATTTCCACAATCCCAAATCCTGCCTCTTTGAGCCATTTAGTGAAGCTCATCAAGGGATGATGGAACGAAAGGGTCTGCACCTGGTTCCCTTTGCCGGGGTGGGTTTGGATCGGGATTTCGAGAGAAGAGAGATAGCTATCGACACGTCGGTATTGCAACTTTTTCGCTTCGTCGATTCCCCAGCTGCTCTGGCGGGGGATCCGAAAGGAAGGGTGATTGAGGACGATAAACAGCTTGCCTTTAGAAGAGAGATGGCGAGCAGCATTACTTAAGACAGCGAGAGGCTGCGCAATATTTTGAAGGGCGAGAATGATCGTCGCATGGGTAAAATCGGCGGAAGAAAGCTCCAACTTCTTAGTCACATCCTTGACCAGAAAAGAGTGCTTTGTCCGCTCTTTTGCGGCTTTAATGAGAGAGGGGGCAATATCGATCCCTAGATAAAAAGCTCCAGCCGGGAGGTGGCGAGCCAAAATTCCTTGGCCGCAGGCGAGATCTAGGATTTTAGAATTTTTGTTTAACTCCATGAGTTTAAGCAGGTTAGGGAGGATTACATGCTCGTGGTAGTAATGCCCCTTTTCCCCAACAGACTCGTCGTACCACTTGGCTGACGACTCCCAAGAAGTTTTTTGTTGTTTTACCATATGGAATATCATATATAGTAAAATAAAAAAAGCCAATGAGCATAACAGATCTTCAGCAGAAAGTAGCCCCTTTTGTTATACCGGTAAAGACCACTCTATGGGTCGATCATACCGTCGATGACGCCCTTGCCCATATTCGGAAAACCCAGCTCGATGATCAAATCTTTTATCTCTATGTGACTGATCAAGATAAGCGGCTGAAAGGGGTCGTCTCCACACGCAACCTCCTCTTGAGTCCTGCCACATCAAAAATTGATCAAATTTTAGAGGACCAAATCATCTCGATCTCCGCCGATCATTCGCTGCAACAAGCAAAAGAAATTTTGACTCAGCACAAACTTTTAGCACTGCCTGTTGTGGATGAAATCGGCCGTTTTCTTGGCATCATCGACATCCAGCTTTATCTCGGCCAGGCTGTCGATGTAGCCAAAGCCAAACGGGATTCAACAGACCTCTTTCAGGTCCTAGGACTCCATTTAGAAGAGAGCAAACCTCGCTCCACTTGGCTATTTTACAAGACCCGGATGCCTTGGATTTTTTGCAATATGGTCGGAGGGATCGCCTGCGCCATCATTTCTCGTGTGTTTGAGATCGTCCTTCTAGAGGTAATTCTCCTCGCGATGTTCATCCCTCTGGTGCTCACGCTCAGCGAGTCGATCTCGATGCAATCGATGACCTACAGCTTGCAGCTCATCCATAAACCAAAAGTCTCTTTTAAGAGGAGCCTCTTTCAGATCTTCAGCGAAGCGAAAATGGTCTCCCTATTAGCGCTCACCTCCGGAATCATCGTCGGCGGGCTCTCCCTTCTATGGGGAGAAGGCTGGCGTCCGCCTATCGCAATTGCGGTGGGGATCATCATCTCTGTCACCATCTCAGGTGCCATCGGAGCTGCGATGCCGCTAGTGCTGCATGCCAGAAAACTGGATCCGAAAGTAGCATCAGGGCCAGTGGTGCTCATGCTCGCAGACGTCATCACCACTGCAATTTACTTGGGTCTTTCGACCTGGTGGCTCTTATAATTTTATTTCTTAGAGGTAGTTGCAAAACTCAAGGTTTGCCGATTTTCGGGATTATTTTGGCCAATTTTCGATTCAAATTCAGGGGGGCATATGCGGGAAGCTGATATTACCCCTCGAATTTGAATCGAAAATCGGCGAACCTTGAGTTTTGCAACTACCTCTTTACCCAGCTTGGTTTTTTGAAGATCAAAAAGCCGAAGGGGATGATGCAGCTGATGACGGTCGCTGCAATCAAGAAGCCTGAATAGAATAGCGTAGAGCCCACTTTAATCTGTGAAGGGGGCACATAGCCGATCAATAGGGCAAATGTTGCCCCGACAATTCCTATTCCGCAGATGAGCCATAAGCCGAATTTTCCACCTGGAACCTTATAAGGACGCTCCACGTGGGGCTGGGTATAGCGCAAGCGAATGCAGGCGGCAAACATAATGATGTACATGAGCAGATAAAGCTGCGCAACGAGTACAGTTAGGATCCAGAAAGCTGAGCTCACTGAGGGCATCAAGAGGAACATGAGGGTGAGGACCGTGGCGATGATTCCTTGGAAAACGAGCAGAGGAACTGGCACCTGGTGCTTATTGGTTTTGTGGAAGATGGGAGGAAGGTGCCCTTCTTGTCCGGCCGCGAGCAGACCTTTGACGGGGCCGATGATCCAGGTTCCGACTGAGCCGAATAAGCCGATGGACATTAGGCCTGCGATGACGGGGATGAACCATTTGAGATTGTAGCGGCTCAGGAAGACGGTAAAGGCTTGCATTGTCCCAGCTGTCAGGCTGATTTCCTTTTGGGGGACTACGATCGCGATGGCGAGGACGCCAAGGAGCGATAGGCCCAGAATAATTGCGGCGGAGAGGAGGATCGCTCTTGGATAATCTCGTTTAGGGTGGCTAACATCTTGAGCATGCACTGAGGACATTTCCATTCCGGCAAACGCGAGCATGACACCGCAGAAAATGACCATATTCTGCAGGGTAAAATTAGGGATAAGGGCATCCGTTGTAAAGGGGATCTGGAGGGGGGAGCCATCTAATACCCAGAAAGCGCCAAGGGCAATGATGATGATCCCAGGGATAAAGGAACCGCAGATCGCACCTGCATCGCTGATGAACCCCGAGGCTTTCATTCCGTAGGAGTTTGCGATGGTTGCGCCCCAAAATAGAACAAGGACGACACAAATGGTAAATATCGTGCTGCTGGAAAGAGCCGGATCAAAGGTATAGGCAATCGTCGCTGCGGCAAAAGAGAGGACCGTAGGATACCAAGCGACATTTTCAATCCACTGCAGCCATATTGCGAGGAAGCCCCAATGAGGACCAAAAGCCTCTTTAACCCAAAGGTAAACGCCCCCTTTATGAGGCCATCCAGTCGCTAGCTCAGCGGAAACAAGAGAGACTGGGAAAAAAAAGATGAGAGCAGCTAATATCAGATAAAATAGTGCAGAAAGGCCATATTCAGAGATAAACGGCCAATTTTTTACGCTCCCGATCGCAGCGACGTTGATCATCGCAAGGGTAAAAACCGAGAGGACCTTAGGAATTTTGACAATTTTACTGCTCATATCAAATCATTTTACCCCTTGCTTATTTAAATGATAAATGAAAAATCGCTCCAAGCTGTAGACGCTTCGCGCTTTTCAACGCATTTTTGCCAGCCCTTATACGCTTCTTACTGCTTCTCTCGAATTCCTGCAACAATAGAGACGCTATGCACAGAAAAAACTCATCAGAGTTTGCCTGAGGATACTTACAAGTCGGAATCCTATGACCACGTGATCCTCCTTCTTATTGATGGATTTGGTTGGCGTTTTTGGGAGCAGTTTAAAAGGGATCTGCCTGCTTTGCAAAAATTTGAGCAGCAAGGGATTGTCTCAAAACTTACCAGCATGTTCCCTTCGACAACTGCCGCCCATATCACCTGCATCAACACGGGTCTTCTTCCGAGCCAAGCAGGGATCTACGAGTGGTTTATCTATGAGCCCAAACTCAATGATATCATCGCCCCCTTACCTTTCTCCTTTGCGGGGGATCGTGATCCTGGGACATTGCCGCTTAATCCCAAAGAGCTTTTTCCAAAAACGACCCTATACCAGCGCTTAAGCGACAAAGGAATCAAGTGCAGCGCTTTCCAAACCCATTCGATCATCGATTCTCCCTATTCACAAGCAGTTCTAGATGGGGCAGAACGGCATGGCTATAAAACTGCAAACCAAGCATTTGAAAAAATTCTCTCCACTCTAAAAGGAAAAACTTATAGCTTTTTTTACTATGGAGATATCGATGCCATCGGCCATCGCAAAGGGATTCATTCGCCCGATTTTGAGCATGAAACTCAGAAAATTTTTGGAGAGATCGACCATTTTCTTCAATCCCTTCCTCCCAAAACTGCAGTCATTGTCACGGCCGATCATGGAATGATCGATGTGAATCCTAAGCAGACCTATTACTTGAATAAAAAAGTGCCCAATCTCGATAAATATCTGCTCTTTGGCCGAAGAAATAAGCCGTTAGCGCCTGCTGGTTCCTGTCGTGATTTTTTCCTCCACGCCCATCCTGAAAGGCTTTCTGAACTTAAGGAAGTCTTAAGTCTCATTTTAAAGGAAAGGGGAGAGGTATATAAAACGGAAGAGCTATTAGAGCTCGGACTTTTTGGACCGGAGAAGCCCAGTGCCAATTTCTTAAGCCGTGTGGGCAATTTAGTGATTTTGCCCTATGGCGGAGAGGCGATTTGGTGGTATGAAAGAAACCGTTTCCAACAAAACTTCTATGGAGCCCATGGCGGACTCACTCGAGAAGAGCTAGAAATTCCCTTCCTCTTCCTTTCTTCCTAGCCCTCTGTAAACTGAATTTATATATTTTTAGATTATTGCTCATTAGGTTGGAATAGACATGTCGGGTTTCATGCGCTTCGCCATGTCCCCCGCGACCCCCTTGAGCCTCACCTCGCTTTGCCAAATCGCGTCCTCGTCGGGAGAGTGGACGGAGTCCTACCCTCCCACGCCCCACCCTACTAGGCCCCTCAAAACCTTCTCTTATTTTCTCAGCACTTCAAAGAACGGTTTTTCAGGACCTAAAGGGTGTGGGCTCTCCTGCGGGTGCGATTTTGCTTTGCGATCTGAGTCCGCCGGCTGCTCGTGCGCTCATTCCCCGCCGGCACTCCGTGTCCACTTGGCGGGGACCCCCTTCGCGTCGACTCGCAGTACCATGAAAAAAGGGCTGAACACTATTTGTTGAATCCTCTTTTAATTGGTTCTGCGAGATGACCCGGAAGGGGTACCCACCGAAAAAGGACGGAGTCCAGGTGGGGAAGAGCGCTCGAGCAGCCGATGGACTCAGATCGCAAAGGAAAATCGTACCGCAGGAGAGCCCGCATTCCTAGGCCAGCAGAGAAAACGTAGTTATTGTGGGGTAACAAAATAATCGTTAGGTTTCGAAGATGGACTGGAGAATGGGGGGTGGGAGGGTAGGACGAATGTCCACTCTCCCGACGAGGACGCGATTTGGCAAAGCGAGATGAGTCTCAAGGGGGTCGCAGGGGACATGGCGAAGCGCGTGTAACCCGACATGTCTATTCAAACAAAACAAGCAATTCCCTATAAAAACAGGGAATTAGTTCTTCCAAAGGCGCTCAGGCAAAATCCTGATGATCTTTTCTGAGCCAACCACCATACTCCCGCCGCCGCTTAAAATGAGGGTGACATAAATAAATGCCATGGCAGGTTGCATGAAAATGATTGTCGCGAGTGAGAAGAAAAGGGCAAGAGTGATGACGAGGGCTTTGAAAACAGAGACCGCGTGCTCACTCGGCGCATCGAGGGGGAGTTCGAATTCAACTGGAATTTGCTTTAAATGCTGAATATCTTCAGTTCGCTGAGAGTATCTACCTTCAATTTGCAAATCGAGATTCATCTGACACCTATACTTTTGGGTTAGATATGATTGATGCACGAACGTAATGGTTCATATTGACGTTGATGATGATGCTATTATATGAAGAGAAATACCAAAGCCAGCTATCATTTTCACCAATGATCACAGTGTCGTTAACT
>JAGVJV010000164.1 GCA_020050965.1 Parachlamydiales bacterium | reverse complement strand
TCGAAGTCTTTTGTGGTAGGGCTTACCATTAGTTCATGCGAACCAGAGCTGTAATTTAAGATTTGGCGAGGCCCAGCAACCAGGTATTCAAAGAATAGATTTTCTACTCCATCTTCCCCTGTGTAAGTAAAGGGAGGCCAGTTTTTCTCAGTCTTTCTCAGATGGAGATCGATTTTCTCTATTTCCTCGGCTTTATTTTTGCTTAAATTCACTTTTGCAATATGCATAGCTCGCGAGTGGAGCTTCGAGTTATTTAAAGTGTTATAGACCAAGGCAAGTGCATTCTTTGTCTTGACGATGCGTGGGTCTTCACAAAAATCGCTTTCGGTATCGATGGTGACAAACTCTTTGTTTTTTTGATTAAAGTTTGCATCGAGCTCTGCGCAGCCTACATAGGTATGAAAGAGATGGAGCTGCATCTGTTTGACGATGTCATATCGGAAGAAAACTAAGTACCCATTTTCATTCTCGATTAAGGAAGGATTATATGGGGCAAAGACGTTGCGAATATTTAATTCTTTGACACTTAAGATAAAATTCTTATTAGACATCGGAATATTTTCCAATTCTTTTGGCAAAAAGAATCTCTTACGATCTAACCCTTCTTTAAGAGGAATTCCGGTGGCGATGCTTTCACAAATTTTCAATCGCCGAGTCATTTTTTTCTTAACTTCAGCAACACTTTTGTCTAAGAACTTGTATTGGGCTACGGAAATGGCTGTCAAACACAAAAGAAATAGTATAATGGAGTTTCTTTTCTTCATAATAGTCTCCTATTATTGGACTTTAAGCCCTTGCTGTCAACCGTCTGATTTTCTTTGAGAAATATAGCTATTCAAGGTCAGTTTTCCTTCAGAGAAGCACTGCTGGAGGATAGAGTTAGCTTTGGGGTTGCTGTTCAAGTACTGTTCAAGATGCTCTAGAGAGGCAAGCTCTTGGGTATGATCGTCGAGGGCGCGGTAGAGGCTGGCGAGGCGCAGTAGGTTAAAGCCGTAGAGAAGCGATGATTTGTCCAGCCTCTCTTTGAGGGTAAGCGATTGTGTGAGCGCTTCGGTGAGTTTGCCCTGGGAGATGAGGAGTGAATTTTCAGCAAAAGCGGTATGCTCAGGTATCTGTTTGACTACTCGTTCGAAAACTGCATCGGCAAATGTCTTAGCTTTGTCACCCTGATTGCGGGCAATGAATTTGTCAGCAATGAGTGCTCCAAATTTGGCGTTGAGGTCGGGATGGGCTGTCAGGGCTTTTTCGAGATTCTCAAAATCTTTGTCATGGACTATCCAACGCTCAAATGCGAGATTAGCAGAGAGATAGTTGCTAGGGGCCGGTTTGTGGAATTTCTGCACGATCTGAAATGTGGCAAAAAAGACGACGACGACGAGCGCTATTCCATAGAAGAAATTACGTTGTTTTTCTTGAAGCCATTCAATCCATTGATCTTTCATGCTTTAATATTACTAGTTCGGCCGTGGCTTGTAAAGTTTTTTTACTATTATGACCCTATCCGCAATGTAGATTAAAAAATCTGGGGGATCTTTCGAGCGCTTTTTTTGCTCCTCTCCTCGGCAATATTCACGAATATTCCCTCGTCAAAGATCAAAAAAATCATCTCGAAATCTCCACCCATCTTTTTCCCTCTACATTGCGGATAGGGTCACGGATCGCATTGTAAGATAGCAGGACGGAGGTGAGGGCCATCGCTGCCCCTGCTAAGATGGGATGGATAAAGCCGAGTGCGGCAAGGGGAATGGCGCAGAGATGATAGGCCGCGGCAAAGAGGAGATTCAGATGGATTTTTTGAAATGTGACCCGAGAGAGTTGGATCGTTTCGACTGCGCCCATCAAATGCGATCTCATTAAGCCGACAGAAGAGGAGCCCATCGGGATAACATTGCCGGTCCCGATCGCAAAACCGATGTCTGCGGCAGAGAGAGAAGAGGCGTCTGCAATTCCATCTCCCACCATCGCAACCGTTTTTCTCTCACGTGCGGCCATCTGCACGAATTTTACTTTGTCTTGGGGTGTAAGCTCTGCTTCATAGGAATCAAAATGGACGGCGGTGGCAATTCTTTCGGTCTCTTTCCGCTGATCGGTCGAAAGAAGGACGGTTTGGATGCCGAGGGTTTTTAGCTCTTTGATCGCTTCATAGCTTTCGGCTTTGATCCGATCGGAGAGGACGAAATAGCCGAGGCTTAGTTTCTCTGTAGCAAGCGCGATGAGCATGCCGGTCTCTTCTTTGCTCGGGCGATGGAAGTTGTCGGTGTTGATATTTTGCCCTTCTAGATAGGAGATTGAACCAAGAAAATATTTTCGGTCGTCGAAGTAGCCATTCACTCCCTGTCTGGGGGTTTGTCTAAAGACCATCATCGAGGGGACTGAAGTGATCCTTTTTTGATTGAGGTACTCTAAAAGGCTTTTAGCTGCAGGTAAATCACTGTGTTCGCAAAGGGTCTTGACGATGGGAAGGTAGCTTTCGGCAAGTGTTGATTTGGCGACGCTGAGTGTTTCTTCGGTGACGATGTTGTTCTTTTCGACGATGACTCTCTTAACTTTGCGGGCAATTTCAAGAGCTTTTGCATCTTTGATGAAGATCCCTTTTGCATGGGCCTGGGTCAATGCCTTTGCAATGGAGAGCGAGGGGGGGAGGAAAAATGCAGTGGGGCAGCCAATGAGGAGCACGGAGAGGGCATGGATAAAGCCTTTGGAATTCTGGCCCCATCCGATCCAGGTGAAAAGGGCGATGGTGAGGATGAGGGGGATGATGAAAGTGGCGGTTTGATCGGACAGTTTCTGAATAGATGCTTTAGAATTTTGGGCATTTTGTAACAGGGAAATGTGGTGCGCCAGGGCTGACTCGCCGCTGCTTTTGGTCGCCATGCCGATGATCGTGGCATGCTTATTGAGGGTGCCTGCAAAAATGGGGCTGCCGATCCCTTTTGCGACAGAGAGTGTGTTGCCTGTGAGGAGCGATTCGTCTATGACGCTTTCCCCTTTTTCGATCGTTCCATCGGCAGGGATTCGCTCTCCCGGCTGTACGATGAAGACGTCGCCGATTTTCACAGGAGAGAATTTGGATTGGGAGGCTAAGAGGGCATCCAATTGGGTTTCCGCTTCTTCGCGGAACCGTTCTTCAAGGAGGCGGCTCATGAGGACAAAAGAGATCAGAAAGGTGCTCGTCTCGAAATAAAGGCCGCGCAATCTCGATACGAAGATAAGGTAAAATCCGAAGAGGTATGCTGCGGTGATTCCGATGGCAATGAGTCGGTCTCTATTTTTCCGACTTGCATAGAAAGGCCATCCGCAAAAGAACTGGACGATAGTTGCTTGGATTCCTTGGACTCCCAAGGAGAGGGGGAGAAAGAGTGTGAGGCAGCAGAGTGCGGCGACGATTACACGGCTTAAGAGCCACTTTTGAGACATTGATAGACCTGTTCCATTAGGTCTAAGGTATGCTGCATAGTAAATTTTTTTTCAACTAATTGGCGCGCTCTTTTCCCCATCAGATCTCTTTTTTCCGGATCGTCATAGAGCGAAAGGACTGCGTTGGCTACATCCTTGGGCTTTCCTGGAGGAACAAGGATCCCTGTTTCTTGATTGCGACACACTTCCGGTAATCCGCCGACGGTGGTCGTGATGAGCGGTTTTTGCAAATAAGCGGCTTGCAGGCAAGCTTGTGAAATCCCTTCGTTGGCTGTGCTGAGGAGGGTAAAGATATCTAATGCACCGATTGCAGGGAAAGGATTGTCTAGATGGCCGGTAAAGTGGAGGATATTTTCTAGGCCAAGCTCTGCGGCCATTCCTCGATACCGATCGACATAGCCGCCGCCGATGATCACCCACTTGATCTGTTTGATATCGCGCAAAAGATTGGCAGCTTGCATGAGGTCTTGGATCCCTTTCCAAGATCGGACAAAACAAGCGGTGCCAACGAGGCAATCTTCGGGGCCGAGGTTTAAGTCATCGCGGAATTCGAGGATGTCGGCCGCTTTGGTCTGCAGCTCTTTAGGCTCGACTCCTGTTGCGACGAGGCGACATTTTTCGGGGCCGATTTTGGACTGCTCGATGATCGGCGAGATGATTTGGCTGGAGGTGGTGACGATATAGTCGGCCAGAGTGTTGTAGAGTAGACGGCTATTTAGCCCTTTGCGGATAGGAGTGGAGAGGTGGCGGGTGCGGATCACTTTTTTGCGGGTGATTCTCCCAGCGACTCCCCCAATCCAGGCATCAGTTGAGGAGTGGGTGTTGATCAGATCGATTTTGTGACGCATGATAATTTTTAAGAGCTGAAGGAGAGGAAAGAAGGCTTTTGGTTTAGAGTACTCGATTTCATAGACGATAAATCCTGCTTGGCGGGCTTTGGCGACAAGGCCTCCCCCTTTGGCCACAGCCATGATCACTTCGTGACCTCTCTTGCGCATCCCTTCTGATTCGCGCAGGATCCGGATTTCTTGGCCGCCCCAGCCATTTGAGCTTTCAGTGTGTAAGATTCTCATAGTGCTCCAACAGTTGACCTAGGATTTGACGATGGCCAGAGGAAAAGGGGAGTTTCGAGAGCTCGGAGACCTCTTTCCATTCAAAGCCTTCGATTTCTTTTCTTTCATCCGCGATCCAAATGGACGGGAATAGATCGGATTTATAGCGGGTAAATGTGTGGGTGACAGACCTTAATTTTCTCAGGAATTTCCCTGGGTAAAAGGAGGGAGTTCCTTTGTCGACATAGGGGAATTCATAG
>JAGVJV010000150.1 GCA_020050965.1 Parachlamydiales bacterium | reverse complement strand
TTTCATTAAATGAAATCTTTCCTCCCCATTCTGTAAGTTGATAGCGCATGTTCCATTTGCGGCGTCGATAATAGTCGAGGGCTTTACGTCCAATCACAAAAAGTTCGATGTTATCCGGCGTATAGTTTTTTAAAAAATCATCTGTTTTAGAGAGAATATTTGTATTATAAGTCCCTGATAATCCTTTGTCGGCAGAGATGACGATGAGTCCCGTTTTCTTCACGGGTCTTTGCTCAAACAAAGGATGAGTAAATTCGGTCAGAGCTAAATTTTCGACGACTTCTTTCATTTTGGAAATATAAGGAATTGACTGCTCTGCTTTGGCCTGTGCACGCCGTAAATGAACAGCTGCGACGCGTTCCATGGAGTCGGTAATTTTCTTAATATTCTCAATCGAACGAAGCTGTCTACGGATATCTCTTAAGGAGCTCATACGACCTGATCTGCTTTAAATATCTGCTTAAATTTGACAATCGCTTCCGTCAATAAATCTGTTGTTTTTTGATCCAACTCTTTTGTGTTTGCGATCGTTTGCGGTACTTGCTTGTAGTCGTGCTCCATAAAGTCATAGAATTCTTTTTCGAATCGTCGGATCTCTTCTAAAGGGATGTCATCTAAATAGCCTTTAGTGCCTACAAAAGTGATCATGACTTCTTTTTCTAAAGGATAAGGAGTAAATTTATCCTGCTTTAAAATCTCTATCATTCTTTCGCCGCGCGTTAACAAAGCCAACGTACTTTCATCTAATTCTGAGCCAAACTGTGTAAACGCAGCCAATTCACGATATTGTGCCAAATCGAGACGCAGGCTTCCTGCCACCTTTTTCATGGCTTTCGTTTGTGCTTTACCCCCCACTCTTGAAGCGGAAATCCCTACATTAATTGCGGGACGTACACCGGCATAAAATAAATCGGATTCCAAGTAGATTTGTCCATCTGTGATGGAGATGACGTTAGTGGGAATATAAGTGGTGACGTCATTGGCTTGTGTTTCGATGACTGGAATAGCTGTGAGTGATCCAGCACCTAACGCATCATTGAGTTTTGCTGCTCGCTCTAATAGACGAGAATGCAGATAAAAAATATCTCCAGGGTAAGCCTCTCTTCCAGGCGGACGACGCAATAATAAAGAGAGCTGTCTGTAAGCTTGAGCATGTTTGGAAAGGTCATCGTAAAAGCAGATGGCATGCTGACCTTTATACATGAAGTATTCTCCCATCGCAGCCCCTGCGTAAGGAGCGATATATTGCAAAGGAGCGGGATCAGAAGCGGAAGCGACGACGACAGTGGTGTATTCCATCGCTCCATGTTCTTCTAAGATGGAAACAAACTGAGAGATCGTCGAAGATTTTTGGCCAATCGCCACATAAAAACAATGCACACCCGTTCGTTTTTGATTGAGAATAGTGTCTAAAATGATGGTTGTCTTTCCTGTTTGTCGATCGCCGATCAAGAGTTCGCGTTGCCCTCGACCGATGGGAATCATTGCATCAATGGCTTTTACAACCGTTTGGATGGGTTCGTTGACAGGTTGACGTTCGACAACATTAGGAGCGCGGCTTTCAAGAGGACGAAAATGTTCGGTCACAAGGGGACCTTTGCCATCTAGAGGGATTCCCAAAGGATTGACGACTCGACCTAAAAGAGCTTCCCCTACAGGAACGGATGAAATTTTTCCTGTTCTTTTGACGAGATCTTGTTCTTTGATCCCTTTTTCAGATCCAAAAAGAACGACTCCCACGCTATTGGATTCCAGGTTTAAGACCATGCCGATTGTGCCGTTAGAAAACTCGACCAATTCAGACATCATCACGTCGTTGAGTCCCCACACGTGGGCAATTCCATCGCCTATTTGTAGGACGTATCCGACCGATTCCAAAACAGGTTGACCGTCATAGCTTTTAATTTCTTGCTCGATAGCCCAAGCGACTTCTTCGGGTTTCAATTGCATGTGGCTTCCTCATCTATTAATTCCTGCTGTCAATTAAGCAGGAGATCTGTTCGTCGATAATAGGTCATTTTTGAGTTTAATCAGCTTATTTTTAATACTAAAATCTATCAGTTGGTTGGCGACAATTAAAATCCCTCCACCTATAAGCTGAGAATCAGTTTCCTCTTTTAGATTCAATTTTTTCTGATAAATTTTTTCCAATTTCAACTTGAGTTTTTCTTTCGTTGTAGGATCCAAAGGCTCTGCGGTAATCAAACGTCCTTCAATGACACCGAGTGCTGTGGTGACTATTTGTCGGTATTGTTTTAAAATCTCTGGTAAATGATTAAACCATCTCTTTTTTAGCAAAGTCATCAAATAATGCACAAACTGAGGGTCCACGTGAGTTCCCAAGCTTTTGGCTACGACCTTTTCTTTTTGTTCCACGCTAATATGTGGAGAAGAAAAATATTGCTTAATCTTCGGATAATGATTAAGTACATGGACGATATGCTCTAAAGCATCGAGTCGCCGTTTTAATTCCTCTTGATTCGTTGCTAGCTGAAATAAAACCTTGGCATAGCGCAAGGCGATGTCATGAGTAATCAATTGGTCTCCATTTGATTAACAAATTCATCCACGAGTTTTTTTTGTTTTTCAGCATCCAAATTTGTCTGAAGAATTTTCTGAGTTGCCATCAACGTCATATTGACAATTTCTTCTCTCAATAAGACTTTAGCTTTGACAACTTCCTGTTGTAATTCTTCTCGCGTCTTGTTAATGATGTCTTTTGCTTGTATACGGGCCTCACTTTCAATTTCTTTGAAGATGTGCCGTCCCTTTTCGTTCGCTTCTTTGATGATCAACCGAGCTTCTGCATCCACTCCTTGGAGTTTCTCTTGATATTCTTTTCTCAATCTTTCGTTTTCTGCTGTTTGCTCTTCAATGGTTTTGAAATCAGATTCTATTTTATGGCGCCTTTCATCCATAACTTTTAAAAGAGGTTTCCAGGCAAAGCGTTGCAAGACCCACAGCATGACGAGAAAAGAAATAATCTGAGTGATAATCTGACTGATTTCGATGATCATTGTTTTTCCTTAGCCTATTTTCCCAAGTAAAATGAAGAAAACAATCAAGGCATAGATGGTTAACGCTTCAATCAGGGCGGCTCCAATAATCATGTTGGTCATGATTTTGCCGGATGCTTCTGGTTGACGTCCAATGGCTGTCATAGCCCCTAATACAGCTAATCCGAGGCCAATTCCAGAACCAAGAGCAGCAAGTCCCACTCCGATTGGCGCTGCCAGCGCAATGGCAGATGAAAGATCCATATTTTTCTCCTTCTGTTCGATATAAATGCAATTTGCGTCTTATAAACCCGTAGACAGTCTCTTAATTTTTTTGTATACCCACTTCCCCATTAGGGGTCAAAAAATATCTTTAGTCAGCGCTCTTTTCCTCACTTCCAGGATGATCGTGATCTTTGGAATGAGGGACGGAGAGCAAAATATAAATGGTACTCAGCAATGTGAATACAAGTGCCTGCATCAGCCCTGTCAGGAGCGAAAGGAACATGAAAGGAATTTGCAAGGGGAGGCCGATCGGAGCATTATAGTGTGAGAGCAAGAGAACTCCAAATAAAGCAAACGCTCCAATTAAAATATCTTCACCGACGACATTCCCGAATAGGCGCAAAGAAAGAGTAATCGGGCGTGAAAACTGGGTCAGGAGTTCCACGAAAAACATTAATGGAACTAAGGCCCATTCTAAGGCGGTTTTAGGAGAGCCAGCCATATGGTATAAAAACCCTTTGACTCCAAAATTTTTGATGTTTAAATACTGCACAAGGCAAAACACGCAGATTGCGAGTGCCACTGTGATATTGAAATTAGAGGAAGGGGCTTTCATAAAGGGAATTAAGACAAGCCAATTCATCGTCAGAATGTAGATGAATAAAGTGCCTAAAAAAGGGACAAATTTTTCTCCTTCGGGTCCTAACACTTCTAAGATGAAATGACGTAGACTTTCAACAATCCATTCCAGAAAATTTTGAAACCTTGAAGGGACTAATGTAATTTTACGCGCCCCTAAGTGGAAGAGGAGTGAAATCACGGTTCCAATGAAAATAGAAAAGACGAGAGTTTGCCAGTGATGTAAGAAAATCGCCCAAGGAGAATCCTTGAAATTTTTGTGTAGCAAGGTGAAAATGTTGGGAACTTCCGGCACTTCGCTATCGATAGAGGCGCTTAAGGTCGCTGTGACGAGGAGGGCTAATAAGCAGAGAAAGGATTTGTTCAATAAGGCTGATTTGAATCCATTAAAGAAGATAACACTTAAAATCAGGGAAAATCCGACTAATAAACTCAAAGCGGGAAGATTGGTGGCTAATAATCCATACCCGATTAAGTAAAGAAGGGGGAATTTAACGTTTAAAAGGAGGAGGATTTTGAAATAATTTTTAGATGCTGGAGTGATTAAATTTTGCACTAACTGTTTGATAAATAAAAGGTTAAT